>JBBRHM010000041.1:0-25618 GCA_038222655.1 Chitinophagales bacterium
ATTTATCGAACTGGCAGAAACCTACCTTGAAAAAAGCATGGTTAGAAAACGCTGGAACGAATGGTTGGTATATGAATCAGGGATAATGCAGGAAATGGAACTGAGGGGCGACAGGATACATTAACAGATACAGTAAGCTTACAGGTCAGTCATAATTTGGATACGGCTACGACTAAATTAAAACAACTGGAACGGTTATTTTAAAAAATATTTATGGATGGTTATTCTCAAAATAAACCAGTTCTTTTTCAAAGTCGAGGTAAGGATATTTCTCTCTAAGAATAGTTGTTTTCTTATAATAATTTTTTAAAAAAATCTGGTGATGTGTAGTGAGCGGATTAAACGCCTTGTGCTGATAAGCAAGATTAACTTCAGCAATTTCTTTTAGCAACAATTTGGTTTCATCATCCATACAGGCATCCACAAATTTCTCCCATACATATTGTGTTGCCTGGTAATTAGGATGTACAAGATCTTCCGCATAAAAACGATAATCCCGCAGGTCGTCTATTACCAGTTCATAGGCAGGAAAATAATACAGGTGCTCATATTTTGCCGTTAAATGATGCACAGCCTGTATTAGTACCGCTTTACTCCGGTTGTTCTCTATTACACCCTCCCGCAAATGCCTTACCGGGCTAATGGTAAAAATTACCTGCAGGTGCGAATTAAATAGTAATAATTGCTGGAGCATGCTATCAAGTACCTGCAAAGTTTCTTCAACAGTCAATAATTTTTTAGCAAACCAGTTAGCAGGCGCTTTATGATTGTTGGCCGCAACCGTTCCCTTCTCTGCATTGTCCGCATGTTCAGTAAGGGTATAAGTCCAGGCAGAACCCAACGTGATGAACAGGTGATCTGTTTTTTTCAGGTACCCATGCGCAAAAGTGGTGGCAGTATTGATTTTATGTACACATTCTTCTGCAGTAATGCCCGATAAACGGCTATGATGCTTCCAGCTATGCCAGGTTTCATTATGCTGAAAAATATCAGCCCCTGTTATCTGGCGATTATTAATATACATGGCCACAGCTTCAGCAACACTTACGGGATTAAATAAGATTCCGTTTGGATTTTCGAGGATAGCAAATTTATGCTTCCGGAGTTTCTCCCCAATATTTTCCGTAAAACAAGAACCCATCAGCAATAATTTTTGTGGGTGCCTGATAAGTTGTGCAGGCTTTTTAATATCAAATTCAAAATGAAATTTCATAGACTGAACAATAGTTCTAAAGTTTGACCAGCCGGAAGTTGATTCCATTGCTGTAATAAATGCCTGAGATATACCCGCATATCCGCTATTTTCTCTGGTGATAAAAGAGGCGCGGTTAGATTTTTATTCATGGCCCTCAAAGTCTCCTGCTGTACCAAATTAAAATCTTCGAAATTACCCTGTTCTATTTCTATCAGCAACAAATTAGCCATATTTTCTGCATACCAGGCCTCTGGGGTAATTGACATGGTTATTCGTGTTTCTTTGTTCTCAAAATCTCTGATATTCATTCCATCATTAATCATTCCATTGAAAGCCGTTTTATAGTCAAGTATTTTTTTCCAGCACATAATGACTCAGATCATGACGGATAAAAAAATCCTCTGCCGGCATCCAGGTTTCCGTACCATTGTCCCGAATGTATTTCAGTATATGCGGCTTACCTGCGTTTTTTGTGAACTGTATCAGCATTTTAAATAAATATTTCGCTGGCTATCTGCAAACTTTTCCTCAGGGCTTCATTGTTCAGATTTTTTACTAATCCTTTTTCTTCAAAATAAGCTATCATCAGTTCAGTATCCATATTGCCCACCAGTGCATCCTGTGCCATTGGGCAACCGCCGATTCCTTTTAGAGCCCCATCAAATCTTGTGCAGCCTGCTGCTATGGCGGCTTCCAGCTTTACCTGCCAGTTTTGCGGGGTTGAATGCAGGTGTACACCAAAACAGGTAGACGGGTATCGCGGTAGTAATGTTTGCAAAGCAAAACTTATCTGTTCAGGTGTTGCCAATCCAACGGTATCTGCCAGTGATATGATGTGTATATCTCTTTTCACCATTTCATCTGCCCAATTCAATACGGTTTCTTCGTTGTAAGAGTCACTGTATGGATTTCCAAAACCCATGCTTAAATAAATGACAAGCTCCTTTTTATTTTTTATACAAAGTTCCTGTATCTCTTCAACTCTTTGTACACTTTCTTCCATTGTGCTATGGGTATTGCGCATTTGGAAAGTGGGAGAAATAGAAAATGGGAAACCCAGGTACCTGATTGCATCATACACGACGGCTTCCTCTGCTCCGCGTACATTTGCCACGATAGCCAGAAGTTGTGTAGCGGAATGAGCCATGTCTAATTTCTCAATAACCTCTTTTGTATCAGCCATCTGCGGAATGGCTTTGGGAGAAACAAAACTGCCAAAATCAAGCGTATCAAATCCTACCTGTAATAATGCATTCAGGTATTTTATCTTTTGTTCTGTTGGAATAAAATGTGGCCAGCCCTGCATAGCATCACGCGGACATTCGACTAGGGTGAGTGGTGAGTGGTGAGTGGTGAATGGTGAATGCATACACTAACAAAATATAAAAAGAATAAAAACATTATGTGAATACCCTTAAGGATGAATAATGAATTTACACCCATAACCAATTAAGCAATTAAACAGTTGAAGAAGTGTAACTACCTTCCCATCCTGTGCTTCATCGCTTCATACAAAATAATACCAGTAGCTACCGATACATTGAATGAATCGAATGTACCCGCCATGGGTATCTTAAAAAAATGATCGGCCGCTTTGGCTAAATAAGGCTGCACGCCTTTTCCTTCATCCCCCATAATAATACAACAGGGATCGGCGAAGGGAAGATCAAATACATTCATGTCGGCCCGCATTTCACTGGTAAACACTTTGATCCCATTCAGGTGTAATGTATCAACAGCTTTCAATAAACTGTTCACGCGACAGATATGTATCTGCTCCAAAGCACCCGCACTACTTTTCATGGCTTCTTCATTTAATGCGCCCACACCCTTATCCGGAATAATGATGGCCTGTGCCCCACAACAAACCGCACTTCGCGCAATGGCGCCAATATTTCTTACATCGGTAACACCATCCAGCATAAGAAATAACGGAAGATTGCCATTGGAAACCACGTGATCTATTACCTGTTGCAGATCCATATACTGTACCCTCGCTACAAAAGCCACAATACCCTGGTGATTTGCTTTTGTGAGACCATCCAGTTTTTCAACAGGAACCAGTTGTATGGGAATATTGTATTCTCTGGATAATTTACGGATGGTATTGATTACCTCGCCGGTTGTATTTTTCTGTAGTAATATTTTATCGATCGCTTTCCCCGATTGAAGCGCTTCTACCAAAGGTTGTCGGCCGATTATGAGTGAGTTTTGTTTTACAGGCATCTGCAAATGTATTACTTCAATTTTCCTTCTGCTAACATGAGTTTTACTTTTGTAATTGCCGCAACACTCATCGAATCAAGAATGGTTCCTTCCTCTACCATTTGCCAGGCTTCTGCAAAAGGGATTTTTTTTACGACAATGTCTTCCGTTTCTTCCGGCTGCGATGGATGCTGTGATAAACCTGTGGCCAGATATATAATCGCCAACTCATCGCAGATAGAATTGGATAACTGCATCTTTTGCAGAACCTGCCAATTCAACGCTTCCAAACCGGTTTCTTCCCGTAGCTCGCGTTTAGCACCTTCTAAAGAATCTGTATCAACGGGCGATCCGCCTTCGGGTATTTCCCAGCTATAGGCATTAAATACAAAACGATATTGTCCTACGAGATAGGTATTCAGGTTTTCATCTAATACCATTACCCCTACTGCGGTATTTTTAAAATGAACTTTGCCATAGATTCCCTTTCCGCCGCCGGGGTTAACCACATCATACTCAGTTACTGATATCCACGGGTTATCGTAAACAGGCTTTTCTTTAATTATCGTCCATGGATTTTTTGGCATAGGAATCAGTTGTTTTTACGGATAACCACTGGCAAAGAAACAAGCAGGTATAAAAGAATGATCGCGGCCAGCGTAAATTTTACAGCAGCACAATAATAAGTAAGCTGTAAAGAAGTGGCAGTAAAATTTCCGGCTATACTTTGCAGCATCAATAGATTTTCTGCTATATCAAGTATACCGGCCATATAAGCTACCCTTGCCAGTGTATGACCCATATCCTGCATAATACCGCCGGGCCATTTCATGGCGCAAAATTCTGAGGCTATGGAAAGAAAAAGGGTATAGGCAACGATAAAAAGAAAATCCAGCCAAATATTAGTGGTAACAACGGAGATATTCCAAACGGATAATAGTTCTACCAGCCTGTGCTGTGACTTAGCAAATTCAAGATCAATGATAGCCCCGGGACTGATGACTGTTTGCAAACTGCTTCCCTGCCAGCGCAAAACGGCTATCATCAGTACAGATGCGATGGCGGCAACCGAAATATCTTTTTTCATATAAGAAATATTAAGCAAGCTATTAGAAATGCCGGAAGGATGCTGTCCTAAAAATAAATAACCTCTGCCCAAATGAACAGAGGTTATCAATATTTATTTAGCTTAATTTATTTTACACCAAAAGCTTTCTTCACTTTACCTACATAATCCAGTTTCTCCCAGGTAAACAGTTCCACTTTCACTTTCTTGATTTTGCCGTTGGGTGATACAAATTCTTTGGTTACTACTTCATTCTTTCGGCCCATATGACCGTATGCAGCCGTTTCGCTGTACATGGGTGTGCGAAGCTTTAACCGCTGTTCGATAAAGTAGGGACGCAAATCAAATACGCTTTCCACTATTTTACCAATCTGGCCATCAGTCATATCCACTTTGGCGGTTCCATACGTATTTACATTGATGGAGGTGGGCTGCGCCACACCGATGGCATAAGAAACCTGCACCAGTACTTCATCTGCAATTCCTGCCGCAACGAGGTTTTTGGCAATATGACGGGTTGCATACGCAGCAGAACGGTCAACTTTACTGGGATCTTTTCCACTGAAAGCACCGCCACCATGTGCGCCTTTACCACCATAGGTATCCACAATAATTTTACGGCCTGTTAAACCTGTATCGCCGTGTGGGCCACCGATTACGAACTTGCCGGTTGGATTGATATGATACTTGATTTTGTCATTAAATAACTTTGCGTATTTCTTATACTTTGATTTTACCCTGGGTATAAGAATATTGATGATATCTTCTTTGATTTTAGCCAGCATTTTCGCTTCACTGTCAAAATCATCATGCTGGGTAGAAACCACGATAGCATCTATCCTAACCGGTTTGTTATTATCATCGTATTCCAGTGTTACCTGGCTTTTGGCATCGGGTCGCAGGTATTTTATCTGCTTATTTTCCCTTCTTAAAGCGGCTAATTCAATCAATATTTTATGTGCCAGATCCAAACCCAATGGCATGTAATCTTCGGTTTCATTAGATGCGTAACCAAACATCATACCCTGGTCGCCGGCTCCCTGCTCTTCTTTTTTCTTTCTGTCAACTCCCTGGTTAATATCTGCAGACTGTTCATGGATAGCTGATAAAATACCGCAGCTATTTGCCTCAAACATATATTCACTTTTGGTATAGCCGATTTTACGGATTACCCCTCTGGCAATTTCCTGCACATCAAGGTAAGCTTTCGATTTTACTTCGCCTGCCAGAACCACCTGCCCTGTGGTAACCAGTGTTTCGCAAGCCACTTTTGATTGGGCGTCGAAAGCCAGAAAATTATCAATTAATGCATCGGAGATCTGATCGGCAACTTTATCGGGATGTCCCTCAGATACACTTTCAGAAGTAAATAAATAAGGCATATAGTGTTTGTTTTAATGCGTGCAAATATAGAGTAATGAACTATACAATCAGATACGTGAGAAAATAATTCTCAACCGCATCCTGAAACGGGAATGGGTACCACCACCAAGTCTTACCCTTCCATCGCCTGTATCATTTCCTATGGTGGGGTTAAGATAATATAACTGGTTTGCATAACTCGGATATGGTGCTGTGTACCGCAACGAATCATTGGCGGGTGCAGATAAACGCATGGTAAAGGAAGTATCTTTCCGTGTAATAATACCCTGAACATAGCGGCTGATCTCAAAATTATAGGCAGCAATTTTATCATATCCGATAGCTGCCTTAGAAGAGAGATAACCCCCAAATGTGGGAATATTGGGTCCGCTCTGACTCAAAACATAATCATTAGGAATGTTACGCTTAATCTTAAGTGTTGAATCATATAAACTCAACAGCAGGTATCTGGGCGGTATCATCTGGCTTTCAAGCATCAGGTTGGCATCATCCGGAACCTGTTCTGCAATGAGCTCGGCCCGGTGAATAATACGGTTGGACAGATTCTGCAATCCCGGAACCTTAATCCTCACATAGGTACCAGGTGTGGTTTGTAAATACACTAGTGAATCAGGTTTGGAAGTGGTAGTGATATGTCGCGCAACTTCACTCCCTGTCCTGTCTCTGGTAATAAAATTTGCATCACCACTGTTAAGAGTGCTGAATTTGAAATAAACAACTGAGGTATCTCTTTTTGTAGCGCCAGTAGAACTTGAACTATAATACAAGGCAAATTTTGAATTCGTATCTGACAGATTGATCTTTAATAATGCATTGGCAGGTGCCGTGTTATCAGCCGTTACGGCAAACCCGGCAAAATAAGTTCTGAAAGCAGAATCTGACCGGTAAGCATTAGATGAATCGTAGTCCTTAATAAAACGTTTGGCAACGCTGGCATTTAAACGAATGCGTATTTGGTTTTTGGCATTCTCATACCGGTTATTAACAGAATCCTTTAATCGCCGGATGTCTATGGTAACCGGTGAGGCCAGTGCAGCACCCGTATTGACAGGTTTTACATTCGGAAAGTTGGCAGGATAATTGGCTGTGAGATCCAAAGGGGTACTCTGACTGATTTCGAATACATTTAAACGCAAAGGTTGTGAGGAATCACCAAACGCACTGTGGTAGCTTAAGATAAGAACAGCAGAATCGATTTTGATACTGTCTTTATTTCCCGGTATCCCATAAGGATAACTAGGTGGCTTCATTTCAAAAAACATGGAAGCCTTTGATTTTCCAAATAATGGGTCATTAGTAATTGCCCCCAATAAATGATTGTCGAACCGGTATATCCGCGTAGTATCTGTGTCATCAAAAGTATCTGTGATAACATCCAGCAAAGTATCCTTGGTAATTACTCCGTCAATATCAGGTATTAGTCCGCTGCCGATATCCGTTGAAGAAATGCGTGTACATCCTGAAGAAAACCCGATCAAAACAATACAGAAAATGAATATTCTACGCAGTGTAAAAAATGAATGCATGTGTAAGTAATTACTTGCCCGCAAGGTCGTTGTACAATTCTAAATACTCTGTTAAATCAGAATCCCATCCTTTGAACGGAACTATTTTTTTCCCTTTCACTTTCCCGAATTCTTCCACCAGTTTCTTTTCTATCTTATCGGCTCCAAAAGTGATGGCATCGGCAAAAGTAGCGCCACCCCTGAACATGGCTGTATTGTTACCTTCTTTAAATGCTTCGAGATCTTTTTCTTTGATATTGGCATTGATCATTGCTTTCTGCACAAAATCCGCTCCCAGCTTTTCTTTAAAAGTATTGGACCCGATTGTAAAAACCACTTTGCTGTTTCCAAAAACCGGTTCTTTCTTGTAGGCCGTTTTAATGTATGCAGGTATCAAACCCGTCATCCAACCACTGCAATGAATAATATCCGGGGGCCATCCGAATTTTTTTACGGTTTCAAGGGCGCCTTTACAAAAGAAAACAGTTCTAAGGATGTTATCATCAAACCATTTTTCCTCTTCATCATGAAAAACCTGTTTGCGTTTGAAAAAGTCTTCATTCTCGAGGAAATAAACCTGCAAACGTGCATTAGGGAGGGAGGCAACTTTTATCTGCAAGGGATAATCATCATTATCAACAGAAACATTGATACCCGAAAGTCTAACCACTTCATGCAAGCGGTGCCTTCTTTCATTGATAACGCCAAAGCGGGGCATAATGCACCTTACTTCCAATCCACTATCATTACTCTTGATGGCCAGTTTATTGATTACTTCCGCAAATTCCGTTAGCTCCAGATAAGGCGACATCTCAGTAGCAATGAATAAAATTCTTTTCTTTGTTGACATTAGTTACGTGAATTTTAGTACGATGCTGGAAAATGAGTTGGCAAAGGTACATAAATTACAGCTAAATGCAACATCTAACAGACCTATGCCCTTAATCACTGCCCATGATCCTGTTTAAAAAAACCTCCGATCTTACCAAATACCTGAAAACGATTCACGGAAAAGGAATTTCTACCGGTTTTGTTCCCACTATGGGGGCTTTACATGCCGGACATCTGAGTCTTATTGAAAATAGCAAGGAAAAAACGTCGGTTACCATTGCCAGTATTTTTATAAATCCCACACAGTTCAATGATCCGGCTGATTTTGATAAATATCCTGTTACCCTGGAAAAAGACATACTGGCCCTCGAAAAAGCCGGGTGTGATGTGTTGTTTCTCCCTTCGGTTCAGGAAATATATCCCCGTGGAACCGCTGATTTGCCCCATTTTAATCTCGGCTACCTTGAAACCATCCTCGAAGGAAAGCACAGGCCCGGGCATTTCCAGGGTGTATGCCAGGTAATGAGCAGGTTACTGGAAATAGTGATGCCGGCTACTTTGTTCCTTGGCCGGAAAGATTACCAGCAATGCATGGTTATCCGGAAACTGATCAGCCTCAAAGAATGGAAGATCAGTCTTGACATCATTCCTACGCTACGTGAGCCTTCAGGACTGGCCATGAGTAGCCGTAATATGCGGCTAAGCGAAATGGACAAAGAAAAAGCATCAGGGGTATATAATGCATTACAATACCTGAAAGATGAGATACGGCCCGGCGATCTTACGGGGTATATTTTAAAAGCAGCAGCCATGATAAAAAATGCAGGATTTGAGAAAACAGATTATGTGAGTATCGCTGAGAGAGATTCTTTGCAACCGGTAACCCATTGGAACGGCGAGATGGTTTTAGTTGGACTGGTGGCTGCTTATATCAATGGTGTAAGATTGATTGATAATATTACCTTAAGATGAGTTGGAAAAAAATGGTAATTAAAATTGCTTACTTAACTTGCCATTGAATGAGGAACTCATGAATAAACGGTTAGCTTCAGTATTAAAATATCTTTTCTTCCTGGGTGTAGGTGTATTTCTTGTGTGGTGGAGCCTGCACCAGATACCCAATGAAAAATGGGGCGAGTTCAAACGCTCTCTGGAAACCGCTAATTACTCGCTTTTAGTACCGGTTTTTTTTATTCTTTCCTTAAGCCATGTGGCCAGGGCATTACGATGGAGAATACTGATGCGGCCCATGGGTTATAATCCTTCTTTTCTGAATACATTTTTTGCGGTTATGATTGGGTACCTGGCCAACCTAGCCGTGCCGCGACTGGGTGAAGTATTAAAGTGCACCATCCTGGCTAAATATGAAAAAGTACCGGCAGAAAAATTAGTGGGAACCATTGTGGCAGAACGCGCTGTTGATGTAATATCACTCGGAATTGTTTTTTTACTCGCACTAATCAGCCAGTTTGATGTAGTAGGTGAATTCGGGTCGCAATTGATCAAACAATTATTTCAGAACAAGGCAGGTCATTTTTCTCTTTTCAAAATAGGAATTACCGTAGCTATATTACTTACCATCATCATTGCCATCAAAGTATGGTTTAAGCAGTTTGCACATTTGAAGATTGTTATCCTGTTTAAAAAAATACTACACGGCATATGGGAAGGTCTCAGTAGTATAAAAAACCTGAAACAAAAAGGGCTTTTTATTTTTTTAAGTGTGTTGATATGGTCTTTATACATTGTAGGCACATGGGTAGGTTTACTGGCCACGCAGGGAACAGCACATTTAGGTTTACATCATGCATTGTCTGCATTAGCTTTTGCCAGCATTGGTATGATTGTAACGCCCGGTGGTATTGGCGCGTATGCCTTTTTTCTGGCGAAAGTGCTTGAGAAAAATAATATCCCTTTCGAGATTGGCTTTGCCAATGGCACCCTTCAATGGTTTGCCCAGTTTATCATTGTATTAGTGGTAGGATCGCTTTGTCTGCTGCTTCTTCCTGTTTACAACAAACAAAAAAAACATGAAAGCAATTAGTGCTATTGATAAAAAAATATTTTCGCTTGCACAATTATTACCGCAGGTAGCCAGCTGGCGAGCAACCGGTAAAACCATCGCATTCAGTAACGGCTGTTTCGACATATTGCATGAAGGCCATATTTTTTCATTATCGCATGCAGCCAAAGAAGCCGATTACCTCATTGTGGGTGTTAACAGCGATAACAGCACACTAAGGTTAAAGGGACCCGGCAGACCTGTTAATCATGAAAAAAGCAGGGCGCTTATACTGGCCAATCTTGCTATCGTTGATGCCGTAATCATCTTTGAAGAAGATACCCCGCGTGAACTCATTACCGCCATCATGCCTGATGTGCTGGTTAAAGGCGGGGATTATACCGTAGAACAGGTTGCCGGATCCAAAGAAGTAATGGCCAATGGTGGACGCGTAGTTATCAATCCCATCGTGGAAGGCTTTTCTACAACGGGTATTATACAACTTATTAAATCTTCGTATTCGTAAAATGGTAACGGGGTTCACCTGGGCCATCAAACTTAACATATACAAAAAAACTGCTTACTCATATTTGATTTCGCTGTTTTAGCATTTTAAAATTTCGATCTGCTCCCATGTCAAAAAAAATTATTCAAAGAGATATCAGTTGGCTCAGCTTTAATGCAAGGGTATTACAGGAAGCGAATGACCTTTCCGTTCCTTTAAAAGAAAGAATCCGTTTCCTCGGAATATTTTCTAATAATTCGGATGAATTTTTCCGAGTGCGGGTGGCTACTTTAAAACGCATGCTTGTATTTACTGAAAAAAGGAAACGTCTTAACATGCATCTTGAAGATGCCCCCCAGCATATTCTCGATCAGATACAAACTATCGTATTGCAGCAGCAGAATGAGTTCAACCGCATATGGGAGAGCATTTTGCTGGAAATGAAAAAAGAAAATATTTTACTGGTCAGTGAAAAACACCTCAATAAAGAGCAACAGCTTTTTGTAAAAAAATATTTTGATGAAGAGGTACGTTCCAATATTATTCCACTGATGATTGAGAGTCTTCCGCAATTACCCTACCTGCGGGATAAAAGCATTTACCTGGGAGTAGTGATGCGCAAAAAAGATTCTGCCTATCAACAAAAATATTCGCTAATCGAAGTACCTGCCAAAGCGGTGGGCAGATTTATTCTTTTACCTTCGAAGCCGAACGAACAGCATATTATACTGCTGGAAGATGTGATACGTTTTAACCTGCCGAATATTTTTTCTTATTTCGAATATGACTATTTTGATTCCTATGTTTTTAAAGTAACCAAAGATGCGGAGATAGATATTGATAATGATGTAAGCACCACTTTTGTTGAGAAAATGGAGAAAGGTGTTAAGAACCGTCGCAAAGGAAAGCCTGTTCGTTTTGTGTATGATAAAGAAATGGATGCCGGTTTACTCGAATACCTGATACGGCGTTTAAACCTGAACCGTAAAAGTAATATCATACCCGGCGGCCGCATTCACAACTTCCGTCATTTTATGGACTTTCCCGATGTGTTCCATATGAAGAATACAAGGAGGGCTCCGTTTACGCATGTAGACCTGCAGAGTTCCATGCGCGTTACAGATGTGATTGTGAAAAAAGATGTGATGCTCCATTTCCCGTATCACTCTTTTGATGCTATCATAGACCTGCTGCGTGAGGCCGCCATGGATCCCGATGTTATTTCTATCATGATAACAGCTTACCGTCTGGCACCAAATTCAAAAGTGATTAATGCATTAATCAATGCGGCCCGCAACGGTAAAAAAGTGGTGGTAATGCTGGAACTGAAAGCCAGGTTTGATGAAGAAGCTAATCTGGAATGGAAAAAAGTACTGGAAAATGAAGAGGTAAAAGTAGTACTGGGTACGCCCAAAATGAAGATCCATGCTAAGCTTTGCATCATCAAAAAAAGAAAAGGAAATAAAACCATCCAGTATGGATTTGTAAGTACCGGTAACCTTAACGAAAGAACAGCGAGAGTGTATGGGGATCACTGCCTGCTTACATCCAACAGAAATGTAATGGCCGATATCAACCGCATTTTCCGTTATCTCGAAAACTGGAAAACGGGTTTACCCCATTTACGTGCCTGTAAAACATTACTGGTTTGTCCCACCACTATGCGCAGGGATATGATCATGCTGATAGACCGCGAAATAAAACATGCAAAAGCAGGTAAAGAAGCTGGCATCATTATTAAAGTAAATTCGCTGAGTGATGCTTTACTCATAAAAAAATTAGATGACGCAGCCTCTGCAGGTGTGGAAGTAAGAATGATTGTACGAGGTATTTTTTGTGCAGGTATCCATAATAAAAAACACAGGGACAATGTTACCGCTATCAGTATTGTTGATGAATACCTGGAACATGCAAGGGTAATGATCTTTCACAATATGGGTAAAGAGAAAGTATATATTTCCAGCGCCGACTGGATGGTACGCAACCTCGATCATCGCGTGGAAGCAGCCATCCCTGTAATGAACCCTGCTATTTGCGAAGAATTAAAGGAGATTATCCACATTCAATTAAGAGATAACGTAAAAGCAAGAATCCTTGACGATGAATTATCTAACAACTATGTACCTTCCGCGGGTAAAAAACAGGTACGTTCTCAGATTGAAACGTATCATTACCTATACAAAAAAAACGCAATAACAAGTGAGGTTAGCCGCCATTGATATCGGAAGTAACGCCGCCAGGTTATTGATTGCTGAAGTAACAAAAGATAAAGAAGGAAAACCACAGTTCAATAAGCTGAACCTTGTTCGGGTACCCTTACGCTTAGGTTTTGATGTATTTGAAAAAGGTGAAATCTCAAAAGAAAAAAGAGGCATGGTATTACAAACCATGAAAGCCTATGGGCACCTCATCAATGCCTACGGTGTAAAAAACGTGATCGCCTGCGCTACCAGTGCCATGCGAGATGCACGTAACAGTGCCGATTTGATCCGAAAAATAAAATTAGAAACAGGACTGGAGATAGAAATTATCAGCGGCGACCTCGAAGCTTCCGTAATTTATGAGAATCACATTGCCGAGAATATGGATACGGACCATAGCTACATGTATATTGATGTAGGTGGTGGCAGTACCGAACTAACTTTTTTCGCAGACGGCAAACTGGTGTTTAAACAATCTTTCAATATTGGCACGATTCGTTTGCTGAAAGACCTGGTAGATGATAATAAATGGAACGAGGTTAAAGACTTTATCAAATCCAAAACAAAGGGATATAAAAAAATCGTAGCCATCGGAACCGGCGGAAACATCAACAAAGTTTTTTCACTCAGCAAGAAAAAAGATGGCAAGCCGTTAACCCTTGACCTTTTAAAGGATTATTATAAAGAGATAGGCAGTTTTTCACTGGATGACCGTATCAATATTTACAAACTCCGCGGCGACAGGGCCGATGTAATTGTACCCGCCCTTCAGATTTATATTAACATTATGCGCTGGTCAGACACAGACGAAATCTATGTACCCAAAATAGGTTTGGCAGATGGATTGATACAGCATTTGTATTATGAGTTGTCGGGGAAAGGGATCACTTCCTGATTAATTTTTTTTCCGCCGAGAACAAGAGAGAAAAGAGTGTACGCAGAGAGGTTTCCCCCGTAAACTCCACGGTCGAATAAAGTTTGCAAGGGTTTCGTTTATTTTCATAATTCTTATTAATTTGCACAAGACATTTGAATATGTTTTATTCTAAAGCAGAGCCATATTCATCTATTATTCATGTACGCTCAATCCATTCAAATGTCAGAGCCTAAAGAAGTTAAAAAGATTACCACCCACACCTTACTTACAATGAAAGCCAGAGGAGAGAAAATCTCCATGATCACGGCTTATGATTATTCTTTTGCCCGTTTATTTGATGCAGCAGGAATAGAGATAATACTGGTAGGTGACAGCGCCAGTAATGTAATGGCAGGCCATGAAACAACACTCCCCATTACCTTAGACCAGATGATCTATCATGCTCAATGCGTGGTGCGTGGCGTTAACCGCTGCCTGGTGGTGGTGGATATGCCTTTCGGTTCCTACCAATCCAATGCAGCGATTGCAGTGGCTTCTGCGATAAGAATTATGAAAGAAACCGGTGCGCATGCTATTAAACTGGAAGGTGGCGCCGAAGCGGTAGAAAGCATCCGGAGAATCGTGTCTGCAGGTATACCTGTAATGGGACATTTGGGATTAACCCCCCAATCCATTTATCAATTTGGTACGTATTCTGTACGCGCCAGGGAAACAGACGAAGCTGAAAAATTAAAGGCAGATGCTACTTTGCTTCAACAGGAAGGATGTTTTGGGATTGTATTGGAAAAAATACCTTCTGCGCTGGCCAAAGAAGTAAGTGCAGGTTTAACAATACCTACTATTGGTATTGGCGCGGGTATGGATTGTGACGGGCAGGTATTGGTAATGCACGATATGCTGGGTATCAATAACGAGTTCAAACCAAGATTTCTGAGGCAGTACCTAAATTTACAGGAACAGGTAACCGTTGCGGTACAGAAATACATTCAGGATGTTAAAACAAAGGATTTTCCCGCAGAAAATGAATCCTATTAAAATTGTTCACCGATGGCAGGAACAGTTTCACCCATATTTTTTTACAGACATCCTTGAGCTGAATAGATTTGATGATAATAAGCTCAAAAATAAAAAGTAAATCTTACTGGCTTTTTTTCCGCTATTTATTTCCCATTCAGTGCTAAAAATTATTCCTTGCGAAATAACAAAAAAATAGTTACCCTCATTGCACATATTGCTGCGTGGATCTGCTTTTTCACACTACCCTACCTTGTTTTTTTTCCGCGGTTACGTGAGTTCAGTATGAGTAATCATATGCAGGCATCCATCATCTGCAATAATCTGTTCCTTGTATTTTTTTATTACTTTAATACTTTGGTGCTGATTCCGCGTTTTCTGGCGAAGGAAAAATGGTTATGGTATGCTTTATCAATTGCCGCTTCACTTGCTTTCTTCTTATATGTTCCCAGGCAGATTTCCAACCTGATTGCGGAGCCTGAAGTATTTAACCCGCAAAACAGGGAGTTTATCCGAAACCCTTCCTTTAAAGGAAGTTCCCGCTTTTCTGGTGTGCATCGACGGCCTTTTGCTGATCCTTACAACACCGTTTTATTTTTACTCATATTCACGGTAGGAACCTGCATATCCGTTATCCAGCGCTGGTTAAAAACTGAACAGACAAGGAAAGAAACCGAGAATGAAAAACTGAATACTGAACTATCTTTTCTGAAATCGCAGGTTAACCCGCATTTCTTTTTCAATACACTCAATAATATTTATTCACTTGCCGTGATTAGGAGTGAAAAGACTGCGCCGGCCGTAATGAAGTTATCAGCCATCATGCGTTATATACTTACCGAAACGCAGACTGATAGGGTGCCTTTACGTAACGAAGTAGATTTCATTCATAATTTTATTGATCTGCAGCAGGTGAGATTGACGGATAAAGTGACCCTAAATTTTTCAGCAGAAGGAGAAATGGATACATTACTGGTAGCGCCTCTTTTATTCATACCTTTTGTGGAGAATGCATTTAAGTATGGCGTAAGTACCAAAGAATCCTCCAATATTACCATTGAGATCAGCACAGATGGCAATAAAATTATTTTCATGGCTAAGAATTATATCGTGCCCTCTGAAAATAACTTAATGGAAAATACCGGCATTGGCATCAATAATGTAAAGCGAAGACTGGAGCTGATTTATCCCGGCAAACACCAGCTGTCAACTATTGAAAAAGATAATTATTATATTGTTCACCTGGAGATTATAACCTGATGATACACTGCATAGCCATTGATGACGAACCCTTAGCGCTACAACTGATTAATGAGTATTGCGGTAAAATATCTTTTTTGAAACTGGAAAAAGTATTTACCAATACCGATGAGGCAAAAGCCTACCTGCAGGAAAATAAAATAGACTTGCTATTCCTGGATATCCAGATGCCCGATATTAATGGCATGCAGTTCTATAAAAGTCTTACCCAAAAGCCGCAGGTAATTTTTACCACTGCCTATAAGGATTTTGCCGCAGAAGGTTTTACAGTGGATGCCATTGATTATTTACTGAAACCTTTTGAATACGATAGGTTTTTAAAAGCCTGTTACAAAGCAAATGAATACCTCGAGTTCCTAAGCACACAGGAGATGCAGCTCAATTCCATCTTCGTAAAAGTGAACTATGAGATCATGAAAATTAATCTGAAGGAAATAGAATTGATTGAGGCGCTGGATGATTATATTAAGATATACATCAAACCCAATCCGGTATTGACACTCATGACACTCAAAAGTATTCATGAAAAATTACCCGTGCGTGATTTTGTGCGTGTACACCGTTCTTTTATTGTTCCCTTAGGAAGGATAGAAAAATTTAACAAGACCAAAATATGGATTGCCGGAAAAGAGATACCCATTGGCAGCAGTTACAGCCAGGTATACGACCAGTTGCTGGCACTTTCCAAAAAACGTTAGTTCCCCGATTAACAGATATCGTTTACCTATAATTTGTAACGACACAGTCAACAGAAAATATATTTGTAGTCCTATTTTCATGCAACGTCAAGCATTGCACTTAAAAAGTATCGCTGGCTGATCTCAGCTTAAGCGGTACTTTTTATTTTAGTTTACGCCTTCTGCGCATCAACCCCTTCTTCTTGAAATGGGTACTGATTTATTTTGCATTAATCCGCGTAAGTGATGGTGAAATTTTTTCTTCCCGAATCAATTATCTTTGGCCACTCAAATAAAATCAAATGGAATTTTTAACACAACTCGGCATAACGGAAAAAAGTGCCGGTGCATCTACTGGCACGCAATGGATCAACAGTACAGGTGCCACAGTGGATTCATTTTCGCCGGTAAACGGCAAAAAAATAGGCGCTATCACTACTGCAGATAAACAGGCATACGAAAAGCTAATCGCTACGGCTCAGGATGCATGTAAAGAATGGCGCACCTGGCCCGCTCCTAAACGTGGAGACATTGTTCGCCAGGTAGGCGATGCTTTGCGCGCCAATAAAGAACCCTTAGGCAAATTAGTAAGTTATGAAATGGGTAAAAGCCTCCAGGAAGGCTATGGAGAAGTACAGGAAATGATAGATATCTGCGATTTTGCTGTGGGCCTCTCCCGCCAGTTATATGGATTAACCATGCATAGTGAACGGCCCGCGCATCGGATGTATGAACAATGGCATCCGCTGGGCATTGTGGGCATCATATCCGCTTTTAATTTTCCCGTTGCAGTATGGGCATGGAACAGCGCCCTGGCATGGGTTTGCGGCAATACTACTATCTGGAAACCCAGCGAGAAAACTCCATTATGCGGCATTGCTGTACAGAATATTGTGGCAGAAGTTTTTGCAAAAAATAAAGTTCCGGAAGGTGTAAACTGCCTGGTGCAAGGAGGAAGGGAAACAGGCGAGTGGATAAGCAATGACACCCGTATACCGCTTGTGTCTGCAACGGGTTCAACAAGGATGGGAAAAGCTTTAAGTGCTGCCGTAGCAGCACGTTTAGGAAAAAGCATTCTGGAACTGGGGGGTAACAATGCCATCATCATCTCACAACATGCAGATCTTGATATGGCTTTGATCGGGTGCTTATTCGGCGCTGTAGGAACAGCAGGTCAACGCTGCACTACTACACGCAGACTAATTATTCATGAAACTGTATACGCTGATTTTCGGGAAAAACTGGTAAAAGCGTATGGTCAGTTACGCATAGGCAACCCTTTAGATACACACTACCACGTAGGACCATTGATAGATACCGACGCCGTAATAATGTATCTCACTGCCATTGAACAATGCAAACAGCAGGGAGGTAATTTTATTGTGGAAGGTGGACTAGTAGAAGGTGCCGGATATGAGAGCGGCTGCTATGTGAAACCCTGTATTGCGGAAGCATCCAATACAATGGCTATTGTACAGCATGAAACTTTTGCACCTATTCTTTATTTATTACAATATAAAACACTGGAGGAAGCCATTGCTTTACAGAACGGAGTACCACAGGGACTTTCTTCTGCAATCATGACGGTAAATATGCGCGAAGCTGAACAGTTTCTTTCGCATACCGGCAGCGATTGCGGTATTGCAAATGTAAACATTGGTACCAGTGGTGCAGAAATAGGTGGTGCTTTCGGCGGTGAAAAAGAAACCGGTGGGGGCCGCGAAAGTGGTAGTGATGCGTGGAAAGCGTATATGCGCAGGCAAACCAATACTATCAACTGGAGTGATAAACTACCGCTGGCGCAGGGAATTAAATTTGATTTGTAACTACTGTTAGATAATCGTCATTTATGAGTAGTGAAATGTTTAGTTATACCGGGTATTTTTCTCACCACTCACAGACAAGTGCAGATTAATCCTAACACAGCACTAGCGAAAAGAAAATTAAAAAGCTTCAACTATCGTTGAAGCTTTTTTGTTACACACATTTTCACGCACACATTTTAATTGTTTTGTACCTGCAGTTTTACATAACTGTTGAGTTCATCCCTGCTGGCCTGATCCGTGAATAAATTTATAACCTGTGAGAAATTTAACGGATCAACAATACGTGAATAAGATAATTTTGCCAGTTCCAGTTTGGCACTTTCCGTTACTGCTAACAAATTACCGCCACTAACCACAGCCATAAGTTGTCTAGCCTGCTCACTTGTAAAATAATATTGTGGATTTGTAAATGCTTCCCGCACATCCTTTACTTTATCCCATGGCAGGAAATGGTTATTCGCATTGCGCAGTACCTGGCTAAAAGAAGCATTATCCATAGCTACATGTGTTTGCACATAGATATTTCCACCTGTTCCACCATTGCTGATGATATAGCTGTTCAATTCCCCCCTGCTTGCCTGTGTACTAAATAGTGTAAGTAATGTTGCAAAGTTTGTGGGGTCGGAAACGGTAATATAGGAAAGCTTAGCCAGGTATAAACGATCTGGTTCAGAAGTAATAGTGGTTAATAACTGACGTACCTGTGCGGTAGTAAAAGCATTGGTGCTTTTTGCAAATGCATCTTTAAGAATAGTATACTTTCCGGATTGATACGCATTATAATTCAAATCCTGTAAGAGCTGGTTATACTGGTTAACAGTTAACAATACCCGTGCATTGGTATTTGCACCGCTGTTACCGGACGTTGTATTGTTATTCATGCGTGCCTGGATAAAACTACTCAGTTCGTTTCTATTGGCCTGACTGGCAAATAAAGTGCTAAGTGTTGAAAAATTATCCGTGTCTGCAATTACATTGTAAGACAGCTTGGCCAATTCTAATCTGGAGCTTTCAGCTGTTACCAAGGTTAATAATTGACGAAGCTGGTTTACCGTAAATCTGTCTGTAGAAGTAACCGCTTCTTTTATGGCTGCCACTCTTGCAGATTGATAACGGTTGCGCTTAATTTCCTGCACCAACAAATTAAAATCGTAATCTGACATGGAATTGAGGTTACCCATATCTGAATTAGAAACAGGTAAAATCTTTTCACTGAAAGAGATCCAGTTGCCATTAAAAGCTATATACATATCATAATCTGATCTTAGTACAAAACTATTCGAATACACTAATGATTGATTTTGATTACCATTCGCATTTGCCTGGTTATAGATAGCAATTGTATGACTACCCTGCGATAAATTGTTGAGTGTAAGGGTTCTCTGAGCACCATCACCATTACCATTGTTGATATTTACTGCATTATCAGAACTATAGCTGTTTCCATCAACGGAAACACGGTAAGAACGGCTTTGGTTAATTCCCTTGAAAGAGATAGTTACTTTTTGTGCGTACGTTGCAGTGCATAAAAAGGCACTCAACAGTCCTGTTAAAATTGTTTTCATATTTTTAAAATTTATGTTCTACAACCATCTATACAATTTTCAGTCCAGCCAAACGCTTATAGACCTCGGCCAGACCAACCAGTCGTATTAAAAACTAATTTGTAGACAAAACACCCCGTTTTTCCTCCCCCAGCTTGGCTCGCCCACAGGCGGATAAAGATTTTGCAGTAAATTGTTTGCTATGCGTAGAATTTTACCGGTAATTGTTTTATCCCAGTTTTTATGTACCTCTCTCTGGTTTGCGGGAAATGCAGTTATACCCGACATTCTTACAACCTTTCATCTGCCCCAGGATTTTCTTGGAAATATTACTGCGATGGTCCAATTTGGTTTTATTACAGGAACATTGGCCTTTGCTCTCTTTACTATTTCGGACAGGTACTCTCCTTCTAAAAATTTTTTTATTTGCGCCATCATTGGTGGCGTGTTAAACCTGGGAATGATTATAGAAAAAATTAACCCGACCCAATTATTAGTTTTTCGCTTTGTCACAGGTTTTTTTCTGGCGGGAATTTACCCGGTAGGTATGAAGATAGCAGCGGACCATTACAAAGAAGGGCTGGGAAAATCACTAGGTTTTTTAGTGGGTGCTTTGGTAATTGGCACTGCTTTTCCCCATCTTTTAAAAAGCCTTACACTTAGTTTACCCTGGAAATATGTTATCATCATAACTTCTATGCTTGCATTCTCCGGCGGATTATGCATGTTTTTATTTGTTGAAGATGGCCCCTATCGGAAACCGGGACAACCCTTGCGTTTGTTTGCCTTCTTTACATTGTTTCGAAATCACAATCTACGCGCAGCGGCTTTTGGTTATTTTGGCCATATGTGGGAACTGTATACATTCTGGGCATTTGTTCCCGTAATGCTGGCCACTTACCAGAAACGTTTTACCGGCGTTTATTTCAATATCCCCTTGCTATCTTTTTTTATTATTGGATCAGGAAGCCTTGCGTGTATGGGCAGTGGTTTACTTTCACAAAGATTTAGTCCCAAAAAAATTGCGGGTATTGCATTGGCTGTCTCAGGCAGTTGTTGTCTTTTGTCGCCGTTTTTTTTATTTCAAAACTCTGTTACTATACTATTCTTTTTTTTACTGATATGGGGATTGGCTGTTATCGCCGACTCGCCCATGTTTTCAACATTAGTGGCCCAGAGTGCACCTGCGGAAGCAAGGGGTTCTGTCTTAACGATAGTTAACTGCATAGGCTTTGCCATTACTATCATCAGCATTCAACTGGTTAATACATTATTAATCCATGCAAATCCACAATACCTTTATCTGCTATTGGCCGCAGGACCTGTTATGGGACTTCTTGCTTTATTCTCAAAAAAGGAAAGGATCGCTGAGTAGCGATCCCTTCCCCTGGTTTTCATTAGAAATATTGTAAATAGCTTTATTACTAATTTTTACTGCACCGAAGCAGAGATCTGTCCGCGTATCTCACCCGAAGCATTCGCTGCCGTGCCTAAAACATAATATAATTTTCCGGCCATAAGCTGTGCTTCCTGATCTGCATTCAAAGTAGTGGTGGTTGAAAAACTACCTGATGTGCTTAAGCCGCTTCCTAATGTCCACAGTGAAACGGAAGTGCCTATCTGTCCTGTTGCGCCGGTATACAATCCACCGTTTATTGGGGCACCGGTAAGATTGGTCCAGGTAGTTGTGTAGTTCATTACTTTAGTAGCTGCATTGTAAGTGCCAGTAAAATTACCTGAGCCATTACTGTTACTACTTGAAGGCCTGGCCTGGCTGCCGCTGGCAGAACCACTTAAGGAATAGTTTAGCGAAGCACTAATACCCGCGCTATCTTTGGTACAGTTTGAAAACAGAAATACAGTTGACAGTAAAACTGCTGCAAAAAATGTACTTTTTTTAATTTGATTAAATACTTCTTTAATAATAAAAGATTTACGTTTATTAAATTTATGAGGCTGCTTTTTTTTGCAGATAAGAAGCCGACTAAAAACTCGTGCCATCCTTATACCTGAATAATAAAATTATAGAAGGGCATTTCTTTTTATAAGATCATTAACAAAAAAAATAACGCATGAAAATTTCCCTCTTCCTGATAGTTGTTTTGTTTACGATTTCCTGTACACCCAAAAAAAATGACATACCAGTCAATGAAAAATTAAACCAGCTGGCCCTTCAATATGTGCGGCTGGGTTTAACCATTGGCCAGTACGACAAAGATTTTGTGGATGCTTATTATGGACCGGATTCTTTGCAACCTAAGACATCCAAAAAGCTGTTGTTTCCAAAAGATAGTTTACTGTCAGCAGTGGACCACCTCATTGGCGAACTGAAAAAAATAAAAGGAAGTGAACAAAATGATACCCTCAGTGAAAGAGCCACCTGGATGATGTACCAGTTAACAGCTTTTGGGCGCCGCATCAAAATATTTTCCGGAGAGACCGCTTCTTTTGATGAAGAATCGAAAGAATTGTTTGGGGTAACCGCTCCTTCTTATCCTGAACAATATTATCAATCACTGGTAGCGAAACTGGACAGCGCCTTACCGGGCAAAGGAAATGTTGTTTCCCGTTTCCAGTCGCTCGCCAATCGTTTTATTATACCGCAAAATAAACTGGACACTGTTTTTAAAACTGCCATTGCCGAGTGCCGTAAGCGAACCATGGCGCATTTCACACTTCCCACTACGGAAAATTTTACACTTGAATATGTTACCAATAAATCATGGGGTGGCTATAACTGGTACAAGGGGCATTACCAAAGCGTGGTACAAATTAATACAGACCTGCAGATCTTTATAGACAGGGCCATAGATATAGGAAGTCATGAAAGCTACCCCGGGCACCATGTATACAATATGCTGCTGGAAAAAAACCTGTATAGGGATAAAGGGTGGGTAGAGATATCACTGTATCCCCTTTTCAGCCCGCAATCATTGATAGCAGAAGGAAGCGCCAATTATGGCATTGAAGTTGCTTTTCCAGAAAAAGAAAAAAATAAGTTTACCAAAGAGATATTACTGCCACTGGCAGGATTAGATACAAGTGGCATCGATGCCTATTATAATGCACTGGCGATAAGAGGTGATCTTAATTATGCACGTAATGAAGTTGGCCGCGGTTTACTGAGTGGAAATATGACAGAAGCAGATGCCCTGCATTGGTTGATGGACTATGGTTTTAATAACAAGGAAACCGCTCTCAAATCCATCAGTTTTATCAATACCTACCGCAGTTATGTAATTAATTATAACTATGGAAAAGACCTGGTCAAACGGTACATTGAAGGGCAGGGGGCTACTTCCAATTCTGCCAAACGCTGGGACCTGTTCGGAAGATTGCTTAGCCATGAAATAACGCCTTTGGACCTGATGGAAAAAGCAAGATAGCGAGAGTTTAGGGTAAGCTAAATTGGTCGTTTGTTGGGAGTAGTGAGTGAATACCAGCCAAAAAACAATTGCGCGGACTCCCAAACGCTCAACTCACTACTCACCCCTCACAACTCACCATTGATGCCCTTAAGATTTTCATAAAACTTGAAAAAATCATTACTTTATCGTTATCATTCCTGAAATTTGTTAGCATAGAAAATAGATGTACACAATGATGCTTCGAGGGATTGTTTTAGCCATAGTGGCATTGCCACTCTTCTTCTATCAGGGTAATGCACAGTCTGAAATTCCAAAAGGCTGGCATCTTCTTGATTATGCACAAGATTCCTTTTACGGGATCAGTCTCAATAAAGCTTATTCTTTCCTCAGAGATAAAAAGAAAACTTCCAAACCGGTTATTGTTGCTGTAATGGATTCGGGTGTTGATACCACGCACGAAGATCTGAAAAATGTGTTATGGCGCAACCCACGCGAAATTCCCGGTAACGGTATTGATGATGATGGAAATGGATATATAGATGATGTATACGGATGGAATTTCCTCGGGGGTAAAGATGGCCGTAACATAACCAAAGCACCGGATGAAAAATCCAGAATATTCCATCATTTAAAAGGGAAATTTGCAGGTAAAATTATCGATAGCGCCATACTTTCCCCGCAGGACAGGGAAGAATACACTCTTTGGAAAAAATCCGCTGATCAACTTAATTTCAGTACAGATGAGCAGGTAGAATTATTATTTGTAGAGGTAACCGCCAAAGCTATCAAACGCCACGATAAAGTTTTACGTCAGGAAATGGGTTGTGAGGAATACACTGCCGAAAAGCTGGAAAAATTTCAACCCAATTCCAGAATCGGAAAAGAAGCCAAGTTCGGCTACCTCACCTGCATGAAGATGATTGGCATCGATGCTGATGAAAAAAATACCAGTACCATTTCTGACCTGGATGAATATGTAGAAGGTAAAAAAGCTGCTTTTGAATCAAGGGAAAACCCACCGGTTGATCCAAGAATGGATATTGTAAAAGATAATTATTACAGTTTAGCCGACAGATTCTATGGAAACAATGATGTAATGGGACCTGCTAACAGCGCCAAACACGGTACGCATGTATGCGGACTGATTGGGGCAGAACGCAACAACGGCATTGGTATTGACGGAGTAGCCGATAATGTAAAGATTATGATGCTGCGCGTAGTACCTGATGGAGATGAATACGATAAAGATGTAGCGCTCGCCATCCGCTATGCAGTTGACAATGGAGCAAGGATAATTAATATGAGTTTTGGCAAATCATTTTCGCCAGAAAAAAAATGGGTTGACAGCGCCGTTAAATATGCAGAGTTGCACGATGTACTAATTGTGCATGCATCCGGTAATGAGAGTAATAATTTAGATGTGAAAGAAAGTTTTCCCAATCCATGGCTGAAACCGTGGAACAGTAATGCTACCAATTTCATTACAGTGGGCGCCAGCAGTGATCCTAAAATATCAGGAAGCATAACAGCCGATTTCAGCAACTATGGCAAAGAGAACGTGGATGTCTTTGCACCTGGCGTAAAGATCTATTCAACCGTTCCGGGTGCGCACAATTATGCCAACCTTAAAGGAACCAGCATGTCTACGCCAATTGTTACAGGGCTTGCCGCGCTGATCCGTTCTTATTATCCTGATCTTAGCGCCGTTCAGGTAAAAAAAATCATTGAAGAATCTGTTTTGAAACCTTCGGTTACTACCCCCAATATTAAACCGGGCTCGAAAAATGAAACTATTTCATTTGAACTATTAAGTAAAACTGGCGGTATTATCAATGCTTTCAAAGCCGTGGAAGATGCCGATACTACCAAAGCCATCATGGTTATTAAAGAACCAGTAAAAGCTTCGGCAATGCCTGCAAAAACAACCGCCAAAATCAAACACTGATGCCAAAACCACAAATAACTGATTTCCCCGAATTTTATGGAGGATATATTTCAAAAGTTGAGGCTGATAGTCTCCAAAAAGCAGTTACCACCTACTCCGATTTATTAATTGCATTTTACACAGGCTTACCAGAAGAAAAAGCAGCTTATCGTTACGCTGAGGGTAAATGGACACTGAAAGAATTATTACTACACGCGGTAGATACGGAAAGAAT
>JBBRHM010000042.1:0-25519 GCA_038222655.1 Chitinophagales bacterium
ATCTTTGTTTCGTATACCGGTGAATCGCTTGACTATAAAGCACCCTTATTAAAAGCTTTAGAGGCTTTAAATAAATCAGCCGTTGATGTATGTAATTATTTTGATAAGAATATTACCAAAGTAACCGCTACACTAGGCTGGGAACAGGAATATTTTGTGATTGATGAAGGTCTCGCCAACGCCCGCCCCGATCTTGTACAATGCGGACGAACCGTATATGGTGCTGCGCCTGCCAAAGGCCAGCAACTGGAGGACCATTATTTTGGATCCATACCCGAAAGAGTGTATGCTTTTATGCGCGACTATGAGCAGGAAGCTTATAAATTAGGTATCCCTCTTCGAACAAGACATAATGAAGTGGCGCCGGCACAGTTTGAGTGCGCACCTATTTTTGAAGAAGTAAATATTGCCGTTGACCACAATACCTTATTAATGGATGTGATGAGCCGTGTGGCCAAACGCCATGGCTTGATTGTTTTGTTGCATGAAAAACCATTTGCAGGAATCAATGGTAGTGGTAAACACAATAACTGGAGCATGGCCACTGATACAGGAGTAAACCTGCTGGCCCCGGGCAAAACGCCCAAGACCAACCTGATGTTCCTTACTTTTTTTGTGAACATTATTAAAGCGGTTCATGACCATGCAGATATTATGCGCGCCGCTATTGCTTCCGCTCCTAACGACCATCGCCTGGGTGCTAATGAGGCACCTCCTGCTATTATCTCTGTTTTTGTGGGCCAATATCTTTCCAAAGTATTGTCTGATGTGGAAACAAGGGTAAGCACCAAGTTTGACGAACAGGATGAAGCCATATTGAAACTGGACCTCCATCGCAGTATTCCGGAACTGATGCTGGATAATACCGACAGGAACCGGACTTCACCGTTTGCATTTACGGGTAATAAATTCGAGTTCCGTGCCGTGGGTTCTTCTGCCAACTGTGCTATATCCATGACTGTCTTAAATACGATTATGGCAGATACCTTAAAGAAATTTAAGATAGATGTAGATGCGTTAATAGAAAAAGGTGATAAGAAAGAAATCGCCATCATGCAGGTGATTCAGAAAAATATTGTTGACAGCAAAAAAGTATTGTTTGAAGGAGATGGTTACAGTGACGATTGGCACCATGAGGCTGAACGCCGTGGCTTACCCAATGTAAAAACAACACCGCTTGCGCTTGATGCGATGGTAAGTGATAAAGCTAAAAAACTGTTTCAATCAAATGGTGTTTACACACATTCAGAGTTGGAAGCCAGACACGAGATTGAGCTGGAAAAATATATCAAGAAGGTACAGATAGAAGCCCGTATTATGGGTGATCTGGCTATCAATCATATTTTACCGTCGGCCATTAAATACCAGAATCGATTATCAGAGAATATCAGTGGCTTGAAAGCGGTTGGTCTTCCCGAAACTGCCTACAACAGCCAGTTAACCATACTTAAAGCGGTTAGCGAACACATACAGGTAATTCATGATAAAGTAAATAAAATGGTGGAAGCAAGAAAAATAGCTAACAATATGGACAGCACCCGCACGAAAGCGATTGCTTATGAAAGCCAGGTAAAAGCTGCTTTCTTTGACGATATACGTTACCATGTTGACAAGCTGGAACACCTGGTGGATGATGAGATGTGGACACTCCCCAAATACCGCGAAATGTTGTTTCTTAGATAATACTTTTTGACTTGAGCAATCATGCCCCGCTTCTATTAGTAGAGCGGGGCTTTTTTTTACAGAATAAACAAGCAATTAAAGTAACAGTAGACAGTATCTCACCAAAACATTTCCTCTCCTGCCTCGCAGGAGGGGTGCCCAAGCGGCTTAGCGAAGGGCGGGGTGGTATAAAACATTAACAGTTTAATGCCGACTGGGGAACCCCTTCCACCGAAAAAAATAATCCTTCAATCCCAAATCATTAATTTACTTCTTCTAATTAAAACATACAAATATGAAAAAATTACTTGCCTTAGTAACCGTTGTTGTCTTTTGTTCAACAACAACCTTGATGGCTCAGGGTGGCGGTCAACAGGATCCCGCAGCTCGTTTAGCTATGATGAAAGAAAGGTATAAAACCCTTGGATTAAACGATGTTCAGGTAGATTCTGTCATCGCTATCAACGCTGATTTCAGGCCTAAAATGATGGCTCTCAGAGAGGTTGCAGAAGCAGACAGGCCGGCTAAAATGAAAGAGATCAGTGATGAAAGAAACAAGCGGATCGAAAAAGCCTTACCGGCAGATATTGCCAAAAAAGTAATTGAAGCCATGTCACAGCAGCGCCCGGGTGGCGGACGTCCTCCAGGTGGTGGTGGCAGGTGATCCTCTAACTTCTCTATAAAAAACCTGGTCAGTTAATGATCAGGTTTTTTTATGTAGCGAAGGATGTAGGATTTTTATCTTAGGATTATATTGTGAATTTTATATGTAAAATTTACAGAAATTACTCCCATGAAAAGAATGTTCGTCTGCATAGCAATACTATATAGTTGTATAACAGGAAACGCATCAGCACAAGGAACAGAACCACCGCGTACACCTGAAGAACTGCGTGAACTTTTTGGGTATTGTGAAAAACCCGACCTGATGAAAAAATTAAAATTTTCATCTGAAACAGCCGATAAAATAGGTGAAATAGATTACTGGGCAAGGTTGCAGCAGATCAGTATTGATGCGAATACCAATTCAGTATTTGCCACCGCCGGAGAACTTCAGGAAGAAGTGATCAAAAAATACAAAGCCCTTCGCCTTACAGATGACCAGTTAAAAGGATTGATCGATTTTAAACGTGAGCGGTTAACCAATGCAAATGCCTGCCCTGCTTTTGCGCTAAACCATAATGACTCCTTTGATACTCTATCGCCATTGCGGGCATTGCAGTTGTACAAAACGAAGTACAGAAAAATACTAATAGACAAAATAATTATCAATGGACGGCAGGCGGATATGCTGTTTGAAACGGAAGTATGGAAACAGAAAGAATCTCTGATCCTGTTCAAAATGCCGGTTGCGGATTTTAACAGGATACGTAAAACGGTTGCTATGTATAGTGAAAGAGAAAAAAGATACAAAGCTTTAAGCCTTTCAGATGAGCAAATTGATTTGGTGATAGAATTCTTTACTACGCATCCCATCTAGCCAGAACCATACGCCACAGAAGAACTGCTTTTACAGTTAGTGTTAGCGATTATTATTATTTCATTTTGAATGATTCCAAAAACTTGGTGGTAAAATTTCCTTTCCGGAAATCTTCATTCTGCATTAACTGCAAATGAAAAGGAATCGTTGTTTTTACACCTTCAATTACATACTCACTCAGCGCACGGTACATGGTATCGATAGCTTCTTCCCTTGTTTGTGCAATGGTGATGAGTTTACCAATCATAGAATCATAATAAGGCGGAATTACATAACCTGCATATACATGGCTGTCTACACGCACACCATGACCACCGGGTGTATGCAGGGTGGTAATCTTACCGGGTGATGGACGAAAATCGTTGTAGGGATCTTCTGCATTGATGCGGCATTCTATGGCATGCATCTGCGGTTCATAATTCTTACCCGATATTTTTTCTCCCATCGCAATTTTGATCTGTTCTTTGATGAGGTCAAAATTGATTACTTCTTCCGTAACACAGTGCTCTACCTGGATACGTGTATTCATTTCCATGAAATAAAAATTGCGGTGCTTATCAACCAGGAACTCTACCGTTCCTACACTTTCATAATTAATGGCTGAAGCTGCCTTAATAGCTGCTGCCCCCATTTTCTTACGCAGTTCGGGTGTCATAAAAGGGGAAGGAGATTCTTCCACCAGTTTCTGGTGGCGGCGCTGAATAGAGCAATCCCTTTCACTCATATGACAAACTTTTCCGTACTGGTCACCAGCGACCTGGATTTCTATATGACGGGGCTCTTCCACAAATTTCTCCATGTAGATACCATCATTTTTAAAAGATGCCGCGGCTTCCATTTTAGCCGTGGTATACGCTTTTTCCATTTCACTATCTTCCCAAACCACGCGCATGCCTTTGCCACCGCCACCGGCAGTTGCTTTTAAGATAACAGGATAACCAACCGTTTTGGCCAATGATTTCGCTTCTTCAATGCTTGAGAGCAATCCTTCTCCACCAGGCACTACGGGAACACCTGCTTTGATCATGGTTTCTTTAGCCGTGATCTTATCACCCATTTTATTAATCATTTCAGGAGTGGGACCGATAAATTTGATACCGTGATCGGCACATATCTGTGAAAATTTCGCATTCTCTGCCAGAAAGCCATAACCCGGATGAACCGCATCCGCATTAGTGATTTCTGCAGCAGCCATGATATGGGGAATATTGAGGTAAGAATCCACACCTGCCGGTTTACCTATACACACGGCTTCATCAGCAAATTTTACATGGAGACTATCTTTATCAGCGGTTGAATAAACGGCTACGGTTTTAATACCCATTTCCCGGCAGGTTCTAATCACGCGCAAAGCAATTTCTCCACGGTTGGCAATTAATATTTTTTTAAACATCCTGTTAATTTGATAATGTGATAATTTGATGATGTGATAATAAAGACATCAAATTTTATAAGGAATTAATTTCTGATAATATAGTATAATTAGTGATTGACAATCTGGATAAGGAACCGAATGTTGGCAAATCAATAGCCTTTAGAAAATTCAAATGATAATTTCACTACAGGAATTTAATCTATAAAATCTTTTAGGATAGTGATATTATTAAATTAGCAGATTATCAAATTATTACATGCTAAGAGGGTTCTACTAAAAACAGCGGCTGATCATACTCTACCGGGCTGGCATCATCTACTAAAATTTTTACGATAGTGCCTTTTATTTCACTTTCAATTTCATTGAACAGTTTCATGGCTTCGATGATACAAAGCACTTTACCAGGGGTGATCTCCGTTCCTACTTCTGCAAGGAGGGGTTTATCGGGTGAGGGGCGGCGGTAAAAAGTACCGATCATAGGGCTTTTTATCGTTACCAGGTTATCGGCCTTGGGTGCAGGGGACGGGGCTGCCGGAGGATTGGCTAGGGTTGGTTGGGCCGTTGTAGTATAAACCTGTGCGGGAAGAACGGCGGAAGTTACAACCGGCTCTTCCTTTTGTTTGATGGTTACCTTACCATCCTTATCTTCTATACTGATCTCACCAATGTTACTTTTATTGATGATTTTGATCAATTCGTGAATTTGCTTTAAGTCCATAAATGGCAAGTTTTAGGGGTAAAAACAGGTATTTTTAGTCAAATAGTGGAGCAAAATAGCCTTTTTTTGATAAAAAGTGGATTTTCTTTGTTTTCCGGAATACGGATTTGGGGTTCTTTTATTAAGAAAGATGGCAGCCTATCGGCTGCCATCTTTCTTAATAATTATTTTAAAGTAACCAGGTTTGATTATTCCTTGCCCTCCTTCACACGTTCTACATACGAACCGTCCTTTGTGTTTACCCTTATGAGTTCACCATCCTCTACAAAAAGAGGTACCATTACCGTGGCCCCGGTTTCAACAGTAGCTGCTTTAAGGGCACGGGTTGCGGTATCACCCCTCAAGCCTGGTTCGCAATAAGTGATCTTTACCACAATCTTCTCGGGCAATTCGGCTCCTATGGGCTGTTCTGTTTCTGTATTAATAAAAACAAAAACTTCAGAACCATCCTTCAGAAATTCCGGGGCATCAATCATCTCCTCTGCCAGGGCAATCTGTTCAAAAGTTTCATTGTTCATTAGATTGTAGCCACTATCATCTTTATATAAGAATTGAAAAGCTTTCTTCTCTACACGTACCGGGAAGATATTTTCTCCGCTGTTCCATGTCTTTTCAATGGAACGTTTGTTATCCACGCCTTTTAATTTGGCCCACACTTTCGCTGCGGCACGGGCTGTTTTGTTTTCGCCAAATTCTACTACTGAGTACAGGCTGCCCTCTAATTTCAGGATCATACCACGGCTGATGTCTGATGTTGTTGCCATTATTATGGTTTTAAAAGTAATGTCCTTAGGGACAGGCGCAAAAGTAGGGATTGGCGGCCAAATAGCCGAAAGCTTACTTAAATACAGCTTTCTGATGCTAAAAATCTAAAAAAGATTTTTCAATATTTCATACGTAAAAATAGACTGCGATGAAAGGTTTAGTTAAAAAAATCCTTTTAGGCAGGCTGCACTAACAAATGACAGGGTATCTAATATTCAAGTCAAAAAATACGTTATGAAAAAAATTATACACTTTGCATTCATTAGTTGCTGCCTGTTTTTACAGAGTAATATATGGGCCAATACTGTTATCGTAAAAGGATATGTGAAAGATTCTGCGAATCATGCTGTTGCCAATAGAACAGTAAAGATTTATAGTACAGACAGCACCAATCAGGGCTGTCTGTTATCACATACCAGCGTAACTAACCCTAATGGTTATTATATTGATACACTTACCTGTGTGGGTGATATCAGAAAGTTATCCATCATAGTTGAGACCTGTAATGGCAGTAAAATTACCAACAACGTTTCAGTCACCACATCCAATATTGTGGAGAGTAATTTTACGATCTGTGTATCTCCCACTATTGTTAGGGCCAATTGCAGAGCTGCTTTTTCATACACTTCGGTTTTAACGGGCATTAAATTTAATGGTGCAGGATCTGAAGCACCGGATGGTGACAGTATCATCAGCCGGAGCTGGTCGTTTGGTGATAGTTCAGAAACCCTAACAGGAAATAATGTTGATCCCTTACACGCTTATAAAAAACCCGGAATCTATTCTGTGTGTCTAACTGTCAAAACAAAAAAAGGTTGTGAAAGTAAGTATTGCAATACGGTTGTATACACCCCCGAATCAAATGAATGCAGGGTTGAAGTAATTGTAAGCAGTGAAAAAATCGGCAATAAAAAATTCCGTTTTATCAGCAGTCAGTCTCATTCACTTGCAGGTGACAGTATTGTTCAGCGTACCTGGAAATTTGGTGATGGCAGTTCACTTGATGGTAACCAACTATATCCTACAAAAGAATATAAAGACACCGGTCTCTATACTGTATGTCTGAAAGTAAGAACTGCAAAAGATTGTGAAAAATTATATTGTTTTACTATAACTGTCCGGGATAGTATTGTGCCACCACCAGGTACAAGTTGTAAAGCATTGTTTACATTTAGCAGCACACAGGCTACTGGTGCAGCAGCCGGCATACGATTTAATGCATCTGCTTCGTTTGCACCTGCAGGTGACAGCATTATTAGCCGTAGCTGGTCATTTGGCGACAGTACGGTTGTGTTAACGGGTAACAACACTGATCCCACGCATGTGTTTTCCAAAGCAGGCACTTACCATGTTTGCCTTACCATTAAAACAAAGAAAGGTTGTGAAAGCAACTATTGTGCAACCGTTGTATACGCACCTTTGAATACTTGCTTTGTTCAGGTACATGCTAATATAGAAAAGATTAGTCCAAAAAAATTCCGTTTCACCAGTAATACGGTAAGTGTGGCACCCGGGGATTCTATTATTCACCGTGTTTGGAAATTTGGTGACAATACATCAGTTGAAGGAAACGAAATATATCCTGTTAAAGAATATAGGGACACCGGTGTCTATACTGTTTGTGTTACCGTAAAAACGGCAAGAGGTTGTGAAAACCAACATTGTTTTACAGTAACCGTTCACGACAGCACCCTCATACAGCCAAAACCTACCAATTGTAAAGCGTATTTTACATATGCAATAAAAGATTCAACGATCAGCTTTAACAGTGCAGGTTCAACGGCACCTGATGGAGACAGTATTATCAGCCGTACCTGGTATTATATAGACAGCACAAAGCATTCAACCATAACCTTATCAGGCAATGTGATTGATACATTTTTTACCTATGCAAAATCCGGCACTTACCCAGTTTACCTTAGTATCAAAACCAAAAAAGGTTGTGAAAGTAAATTTACTGTCTCCATTGTAATTGTGAAACCGAATAACTGCCGTTTACAGGTTCAGGTAACTACTGAAAAAATCAGCCAGAGAAAGATTCGATTCAATAGCAGCCTCAGCAATGCACTGGGTGACAGTATTGTTAGACGTACCTGGAAATTCGGTGATGGTACAGGGCTTGAAGGAAACGAGATCAGTCCGCTGAAAGAATTTAAAGACACCGGCGTTTATAATGTATGTGTTAAAATAAAATCTGCAAATGGCTGTGAAAAAGAATTTTGCCTTACGGTAATCATCCGCGACAGTTTGCCAAAATCCGTTCCCACCAACTGTAAAGCGGCGTTTACTTACTCCGTACAGAATATGACTGTAAAATTCAATAGTTCATCGTCAACTGCTACTTCTCAGGAAGACAGTATCATCAGCCGGATATGGATATTTGGCGACACTACGAATGCGCAATTCGGTAATAATATAGTAGAGCCCTATCATACTTTTACAAAAACAGGCAGTTATAATGTTTACCTGTATATAAAAACCAAAAAGGGTTGCGAAAGTAAATATGCGGCCACTGTGGTTATTGCATCTACTCCTTTACATTGTGAAGCAGAAGCTTACTTCACCTCAGAAAAAGTGGGCCTTAAAAAAGTACAGTTCAACAGCAACTATAGTAAAGCCCAGCAAGGTGACAGTATCATTGAACGCAGGTGGAAATTTGGTGATGGTACAGGAATGGAAGGAAACAACATGTCTCCGTTAAAAGAATTTCCTCTGCAGGGCGTATACAGTACCTGCTTACAAATAAAAACGGCCAAAGGTTGTGAAACGCAATTCTGCCGGCAGGTAACTGTTCAGGACAGCGTTGGTATTCCACAGACATCTGTTGATATGATTAAGATTATCAGTATCAATCCCAACCCGGTTACTACACGCATGGTGGTAACGATCTGGTGCAGGAACAATAATACAGAGGTTGAAATTAGCATCCATGATATCTACGGTACCGGAAAATTAAATGTCAAAAAAGTTTTAACACAGGGAAATAATGCCATCGAAATTTCTACCGAATTTTTAAACCATGGTCCTTACTTTTTAAAAGTTTCTGCACCAAGTACAAGAAACGGAAGGGATACCAAAGCATTCTATAAGTTATAAGCGGCAACATCATCATAAACATACAGCCCTCAAAGCGTAACACTTTTGTGTTACGCTTTTTTTGTGATACCTGCTGCCATCTTTTCCATATACAAAAATGTTAAATAAAAATAAAGGTTTGCCCGAAGAGTAAACCTTTATGGCTACTGGTTATCTATCTTATATTAACCATTTAAAAAAACTTTTATGAAAAAAATCATGCTCGCATCTGTTACCGCTTTACTGTTTTCATTAACGGCAATGGCGCAAACAAACAACCCTCCTAGCTCTGAAAAAAAAGAGGAAATGAAGGATTTACGTAAAGACATTCGCGATATCCGTAAAGACAAAGCGCAACGTCGTAAAGAATTAAAAGAAGGTGATAAAGCCGCCGCAAAAGAAATAACGGAAGGCATACGGGATGATAAAAAAGATCTGCACCGCGATGCAAAAGACCTGAGAGAAGATGGAATTAAACATCCGGTACGAAGGGCCCAAAAGCAGCTACATCGGGCACATGAAAAAAAAGTTAGCTAATTAGTAAAAGCCGGAATAATTCCGGCTTTTTTAATGTGCCTGTTTACAAATAGTTTTGTTTATTTTGTGTATATGAAAAAAATACGGCTCCTTTTATTTTTATGTATTCCTCTTTTTTCAGTGATCGCTTTTGCACATGAATTCTGGTTATCACCGCAAAAATTTTTTTATACAATCCGTGAAGTGGCCAATATACGTTTTCTGGTAGGCGAAAACTTTACCGGTATGAACTGGACGGGTAATAAAGATAAAATTCAACAATTGCATCTTATTACACCCTCGGGCACCATTACAGATCTTGCCCCCCGTTTATCAAGCAACAAAAGCGATTCATTACAATTACCCTTGTCCGAAGAAGGAACACATATGGTGATCTTTCAAAGCACTAATTCCTTCATCAGTCTGGAAGCAGATAAGTTCAATGAATATATAAAGGAAGATGGTTTGGATTTTACTGCCGCCTACAGAAAACAGCATCATGAAGAACAGGTTAAGGGTACAGAATATTACCAACGGAGTGTAAAAACCATTTTCCAGGTAGGCAGTAAACTAACGGAGGATTGCAGGGAAGCTACCAGCCTGCCCCTGGATATCATACCCGGAGAAAATCCCTATTCCCTTCCCGCCGAAGGAACAAAAAACGGTTTTCAGAAAATGAAATTCAGGATATTATTTATGGGTAAGCCTTTGCCTGATGTTTTAGTGAAAATATGGTACCACCCTTCTATACATCAAATCAGGATGGATACCGTGCGTACCAATAAAAAAGGATGGTTTACTGCGGAAAGACATCCCGGTGCTAATATGGTAAGTTGTGTGTATATGCAGCCGAATCAAACGGATACCATTGCCCAATGGCAAAGTTACTGGAGCAGCCTTAGCTTTGAGTACTCCCAGTTTTTTCCGGCGAACAGAAAGAAATAAATAAAGCGAAAAAACGCTAAAACTTTACGCTCAAACCTCAAACGCTAAGCGTTTTAGCCTATTTTTGCCGCAATTTCAAACAACCGAAACACGCTATGGCAGTTTTAGTAAATAAACAATCAAAGATTATTGTACAGGGCTTTACAGGTACAGAAGGAACTTTCCATGCTACCCAGATGATTGAATATGGAACCAATGTGGTAGGTGGCGTAACCCCCAATAAGGGAGGCAGCACCCATTTGGACAGGCCTGTATTTAATACTGTTGCCGATGCAGTAAAAACAACAGGTGCCAACGTAAGTATCATTTTTGTACCTCCTGCTTTTGCATCGGATGCCATTATGGAGGCAACAGATGCCGGCATTGCTTTGGTGGTATGTATAACAGAAGGTATACCTGTGCAGGATATGGTGAAAGTGAAAAACTATTTACTGGGTACAAATACACGTTTGATAGGACCCAATTGCCCCGGTGTAATAACGGCCGGTGAAGCCAAAGTAGGAATTATGCCTGGTTTTATTTTTAAACCGGGCCGTATTGGCATTGTTTCCAAAAGTGGAACACTTACCTATGAAGCAGCGGACCAGGTAGTAAAAGCCGGTTTGGGAATTAGCACCGCTATTGGTATTGGCGGAGACCCGATCATTGGTACAACCACCAAAGAAGCCGTTCAATTATTGATGGATGACCGCGAAACAGACGGCATTATCATGATCGGAGAAATTGGTGGCAGTATGGAAGCTGACGCAGCAAAATGGATCAAAGACAATAAAACAAAACCCGTGGTAGGTTTTATTGCCGGCCAGACAGCGCCTCCCGGTCGCCGCATGGGCCATGCAGGAGCCATTATTGGTGGGGCTGATGATACAGCCGCCGCTAAAATGAAGATCATGGAAGAATGCGGGATCAGCGTAGTCGCCAGTCCGGCCGACATTGGTAAAACCATGGCCGCTATCTTAAAAAAATAATGATTGATCAATACTATTTATCCCGATTGGCTAACCAATCGGGATTTTTTTTTGCTTGGGTGTAATAGTAGTCGTTTTAATAAACTATATTTTTTGTTAATAGGATGCACATTGTATGTATTAACAGGGAACTTTGCATCTGATAGATAACTAAATATTGCAGATGAAAAAACAAGGTATCGCCCAACGGATTATTTACACAGCAAGCTTTGTATTGGTATCCTGCATGGTAAACGCGCAAGTAACAGATACTGCTTTCAGAAAAGAATGGACAGCGATTGATTCCCTCATCCTAAAAAATGATCTGACAAGAACGGCACTTGAAAAAGTAAATACACTGTATCGCAAAGCAAAGCTGCAACACCAGCCCGGCCAGGTTATTAAAACATTACTATATCGTTATAGCCTGGAGGATAGAATAACAACAGACAAACCGGATCATATAATAAGCAGTATTAAAACTGAAATAAATGCTGCTTCAGATGAAACAGAAAAGGCCGTTCTGAATTCTTTACTGGCAAAACAATACAGGCAATACTATAACAACCACCGCTGGAACTTATATAGCCGCAAAAATACGCAGGGCTTACTAAAAGATGATATTACCACCTGGAGTAATGATGAATTTATATCGGCCATTACTTTCCATTATTTAGCATCTGTAAAAAATAAAAAAGCTTTACAGCAAAAAAAAATTGAGACGTATGATGCCATTATTATAAAAGGTAATACACGAAAATTGAGACCCACTCTTTTCGACCTTCTGGCACATGAAGCGCTTGATTATTTTAAATCAGGAGATTCTTATACCACCCAACCATTGAATGCATTCATCATCAATAATGAAAAATCATTACGTCCAATGGATGATTTTATACCTATTGAATGGCCAACAAGAGACAGCAGTTCATTGCCATGGCTGGCGCTGGATCTGTTCAGACAATTGCTCATTTTTCACAGGAATGATACCGATAAAAATGCCTTGGTAGATGTTGATTTAGAAAGAATAGAATGGGTATATGGCCAGGCTGCGTTTAGTAATAAAAAAATAATTTATCAAAAAACACTGGAAACATTGGTTGATCAATACCCACGTGTTGCCACTACTGCCAATGCATGGTATTTACTGGCGAGGATAGCGGTTGATAAGGCCGCAACCTATTCTGCGTTTGGAGATACCAGTAACCACTATGGGTATGTAAAGGCAAAAAAAATTATAGAGAACGCATTAGCAGCTTTTACAGAAATCAATCCAGGCACTGCTAATTTACGGAACCTGCTAAATGAGATCAATACTAAGGAATTACGGACGGAAACAGAAAAAGTAAATGTGCCCGGCAAACCGTTCCGTGCCCTTGTGCGGTTTCGGAATACAGATACGCTCTTTGCGCGGATCATACGCATTAATGATAACGATTCTTTGCTTATTAACAGGGGCGCACCTGATTATTGGAAAAAGATAGCGCATATCCCTTCCTACAGGTCTTTTATACAACCCTTGCCTGCAACAGCTGACCATCAACCGCATAGCACAGAGGTTTTAATCGAAAGCCTGCCTGTAGGAAAGTATGCGCTGATATGCAGCAATGGGAGTGGTTTTGCAGATACGGAAAATAAAATATGTGTTCAGTCTTTTCATGTTTCCAATATCAGTTATATAAAAAATAAAAATGATTTTTTTGTGCTGAACAGAGAAACAGGTCAGCCCATTGCCACGGTAAAAGTGGCCATATTTAAACAACAATATGATAACCGTTTGGGAAGGATGGTAGACGAACCGCTATCAACAACCACTACTGATAAAAACGGTTATTTTCATGTGGAGGCAGTTAAAGCCAATTATAATTTACATTATGTATTTACAACCTCTCATGACAGATTAAGCCTGCAAGAAAACGAGTACGTTTATTTTGAAAACAATAGGGAGCCAGTAGAAAAGGATGCCTTTTTTAACAGTTCTTCAAATCACAAAGAAGTATTTTTTTTTACAGACCGTTCCTTATACAGACCAGGGCAAACTGTTTTTTTTAAAGGCATTGCCATTAGTCGAAATACGATAAGTCAACAAAGTAAAATTATTGATTCAAAAGATTCTGGCTGGGTATACCTGAAAGATGTAAATGGAAAACGCATAGATTCTCTCCGGTTCGTATTAAATAATTATGGGTCTTTCAATGGAAAATTTGTGTTGCCGCAGAATGGCCTCACGGGCAATTTCAGCATAGAAACAAACAGCTTCCCGGGATCGGTTATTGATTTTTCAGTAGAAGAATATAAACGGCCCACTTTTAATATTCAGTTCGAAAAGCCACAGGGCGCATACAGGCTTAACGATACCATCGTACTTACCGGAACAGCGAAAGCATATGCTGGCAATACAATTGGTGGAGCCAAGTTGGTTTACAATATAACCAGAAATACCCGTTCCCCGATACCATGGATGTGGCGCAGACCCATACCAGCAGCAGGTAACAGGGAAATTGCCCATGGAGAAATGATGACCGACGCGGCAGGAAAATTTGTTATCCGATTCAGAGCTTTGGCAGATGATATTATTGACAGTACCGGTAATCCGGTTTTTGATTTTTCCATCCACGCAGATATAACCGATCTCAATGGAGAAACGCGAAGTGCTACAACAGAGGTCAGTACTGGATTCAGTGCTTTATTATTACAGCTAAATACACCAGCAATTAGTGATGCGGATAGTTCTCATACTATAGGCGTGTTGGCAACTAACCTTAGCCAGGAAAAAGAGCCTGCACTGGTAAGAATAAAAATATATTCTTTACGATCACCCCAAAGATTGATCCGCAAACGATACTGGCAAAGACCTGACCAATTTGTAATGAGCGAAAAGGAATTTATCAGCCATTTTCCTACAGACGAATACCAGAATGAAACAGATTTTATCACATGGCCAACAGCAAAGCTTGCGCTGGAAGCAACCATTGATACCAAGAGCAGTGAACAGTTTACCATTCCTGCCGGATCATTAGAGGTGGGCCATTACCGTGTAGAAGCCTTTACTACCGACAAATATGGAATAGTGGTAAAACAGGAAAATTATATGCAATTGTTCAGCCGTAAAACGGATCAATTACCAACAGCTCTTTATCAATTTACTTATACGGTTAATAATAAAGTAGAGCCCGGGCAAACAGCCCTTTTTCTTGCCGGCACAAGCGCCCCAAATATTTTTGTAATCAGTAAAACAGAAAAGCCGGGTAATACAAGTATGAATTATAATTTTTCGATCCATACTAATGGTATCAAAACGATGCAATACACACCGGATGAAACGGATAGAGGTGGCGTAAACATTAGCGAAGCCTATGTATTTGATAACAGGGTATATACCAATCTATATGCCATTAATGTACCATGGAGTAATAAATTATTACAGGTAAGCTATTCCAGTTACCGCGATAAAACAGCGCCCGGATCAGCAGAAAAATGGACAGTAACGATACAAGGGGAGAAAGGTGAAAATGCTGCTGCTGAATTATTAACAGCCATGTATGATGCTTCTTTAGATCAATTCAAACCACATAACTGGCGTACACCTGATATATGGCAAACAAATACTGCTGCCGCTGCTTTTAATGGTCAGCATAATTTTTCTGCATCGAATGATGCCATGGAAAATTACCTATACCAGAAATATATCGAGGCAGCTTACACACAATATGATCGGCTGGCTGCTAATGGTTATGAGTTGTGGAACGGTGGTGGTGAAAATACTGGAATCGCTCGCTTAAGAGGAGGTATGGTAGCAAATCAGTATACATTATCAAATTCCAACAAACAGGAGGATTTATCAATGGTGCAGGGCAAAGTCCGGCAAGAAAGGGGGATGAAGGAAGTAAAAGATGCAGCCATACCATCTCCCTCCCCGCCTCAAAAACAAACGGATGGAATAGCCACTGTTATCCGGAAGAACTTTAACGAAACTGCTTTCTTCTTCCCCGAATTATATGCCGATTCTACGGGGAAATACAGTTTCAGTTTTACAATGCCCGATGCATTAACGCAATGGAAATGGATGAGCTTTGCGCATACAAAAGATCTGGCCTTTGGCAGTAACAGCACTACAATCCTCACACAGAAAAAATTAATGGTACAACCCAATGCACCGAGATTTATGCGGGAAGGGGACAATATGGAATTCAGTACGAAAATTGCTAATCTTACTGATAAAGAAATTACCGGCCAGGTAACGCTGGAACTGATAGATCCTTCATCAAACACTTCTGTTGACGGATGGTTTCAGAATATTTTTCCGGCGCAATATTTTACGGTAGCAGCGGGGCAAAGCATGGCTATAAAATTTCCTATACAGATACCCTTTAGTTTTAATAAACCCCTTACCTGGCGAATCATTGCCCGGGCGGGCGACATGAGCGATGGCGAAGAAAATACCTTACCGGTTCTCACAAACAGGTTACTGGTAACCGAAAGCCTGCCCTTATTTTTACATGGTGATACCACGGAACATTTTACATTCGACAAGCTACTAAATACTACCAGTGAAACCCTTACCCATGAAGCCATCACGGTGGAATATACATCCAACCCTGTATGGTATGCAGTTCAGGCACTACCCTATTTAATGGAGTATCCTTATGAATGTGCAGAGCAAACATTCAATCGTTTTTATGCAAATACGCTCGCTTCCTATATTGTGAGTAAACATCCGCGTATCAAAAAAATATTGGAACAATGGAAAGCAGATACTACTTCTTTACAATCTAATCTGCAGAAAAATGAAGAACTGAAACAGATACTACTGCAGGAAACGCCCTGGGTGTTGGAGGCAGAGAGTGAAGCGCAACAGAAAAAAAATATTAGCCTTTTATTCGATGCCGTAAAACTCAGCACACAATCCGATACATGGATTGAAAAATTAAGACAAATGCAATTACCGAATGGTAGTTTCAGCTGGTTTAAAGGAGGGTTGGAAGACAGGTACATGACCAATTATATTCTTACAGGTATTGGTAAATTAAAAAGGTTAGGGGCACTTACACCTGACCTTGCATTACGCATCAGAACAGTTTTGGTAAGTGGCATACAATACATGGATAGAAAGCTAGCGGAGGATTATTCCCGGCTTTTAAAAAGCAAAGCAATGCTCAGCAATCAGCAGATTAATAACAGCCAGATAGACTATCTCTATATGCGTAGTTTTTTTCGTGATATCGCGCAGCAATCGCCTGAAGCGTATATGTATTATTACAAACAGGGCAAACAATACTGGATAAACCAAAATAGTTTTTATAAAGCCGTACTCGGATTAATTTATTACCGCAATAAAGATGAAAGCTTTGCCAAAAACAGTATTCTTCCGGCATTGATAGAAAATGTCAGCACGGATACCAAACTGGGCATGTACTGGAAATCTTCTTATACTGGCCATTGGTATCAATCTCCCATTGAGCATCAGAGTATGATGATTGCTTTTATGTCTGAGATAAACGAGGGTGGTACAGATGCATCTCTTACAAAAAATATCAATGCCATGAAAACATGGTTATTGTTGAATAAACAAACCAATAACTGGAGAACCACCATAGCCACGGCCGACGCCTGTTATGCTTTACTACTAAACGGTACAGATTGGCTAAACAACGATAAACAGGTGACCATAGTTTTGGGCAGCAATCTAACGGTAAGCGGTAAGGAGAAAACAGAAGCTGGTACCGGTTATTTCAAAAAAAGAATTGATGGCAGGATGGTAAATCCTTCCATGGGAAATATTACGGTAAGTACGATGTCGGATACACGAACTACCAATAAGGCAAACAATCAATCAGGTGACCAACCTTCATGGGGCAGCATTTACTGGCAATATTTTGAGGAAATGGATAAGATCACAGCTTCTGCAACGCCTTTGTCGCTCAGGAAAAAAATATTTACAGAGCGTAATACGGATAGAGGTAAAATATTAGAATTGGTAAAAGAAGGAGACGAATTAAAAACAGGTGATAAAGTAGTAGTAAGAATGGAACTGCGCAGCGACCGTGACATGGAATACCTACACCTGAAAGATATGCGTGCTGCTGCCATGGAACCTGTAAATGTATTAAGCGGTTATAAATGGCAGGATGCCCTTGGTTATTATGAAAGCACAAAAGATGCCAGCACCAACTTCTTCATCAGTTACCTTTCTAAAGGAACTTATGTTTTCGAATATCCTTTGTTCATTACCCATGCCGGAATTTTTTCTGCAGGCATTGCTACCATTCAATGTATGTATGCACCAGAGTTTACCAGTCATTCGGAAGGAATAAAAATACGGGTCATCAATCCCAAACCATAAGCCAGCTATATTTACAGAACTAACTAAAAAAACTTTCCTGTTCGGAAGGTCTGTGGAGGGTAAACATGCAATTTGATTATATCATCATCGGCCAGGGTCTCGCAGGTACTTTCCTGAGCTGGAACTTAGTAAAGGCAGGAAAAACCGTTCTGGTAATTGATGAAGACCGGCCATTTACAGCTTCAAAAATTGCGAGTGGGGTTATTAATCCTGTTACCGGTAGAAGAATGGTACGCACATGGGAAATTGAAAAGCTTATGCCTTTTGCAGTAGAGGCATATACACAACTGGGTGAAGAACTCAATGTATCACTGATCAGGCAATGCAATATTCTCGACTTCCATCCCACACCGCAGATGAAGATTTCTTTTGCAGAAAGGTTACCCGTTGAAAGTGAGTATCTGCATTTGCCAGATGATGAAAACAAGTGGCAAGCCCATTTTAATTACCCATTTGGTTTTGGAGAGATTGATCCCTGCTGGTTAATTGATATCAATGCTATGCTTAAAGGCTGGCGAAAAAAATTAGCGGAGAGCGGATCGTTACTGCCTGAAAAATTCTGTTGGGATGATTGTACTGTCACAAAGGATCTTATAACCTATAAAGGGTATAAAGCTACTAAGCTATTTTTTTGTGAAGGCGTTGCGGGTTTTGATAATCCGTATTTCAAAATGCTACCCTATGCACATAATAAGGGTGAGGCTTTACTAGTTGATATCCCTGGTCTGTCCCGTGATTATATTTTTAAACAGGGTATCAATATCGTTCCCTGGAATAAAGATTTATTTTGGATCGGATCTTCTTATGAATGGGAATTTACAGATACTTTACCCAGTGAGCCATTTCTAAAAAAAATAGAAAACCAATTACAACACTGGTTAAAACTTCCCTTTACTATCACTGATCATATAGCTTCTGAACGGCCTGCCAATCTGGAGAGAAGGCCATTTGCAGGCTTGCATCCTGTGATGTTTTCTATAGGCATTTTAAACGGCATGGGAACAAAGGGTTGTACGCTGGCTCCCTATTTTGCAGCAGAGCTTGCTTCCTTCCTGATAAACGGCACTCCCATTGATCCATTGGTTGATGTAAGAAGATTCTCCCGAATTTTAAGCCGCTGATTGATAGCAAAAAATTAATATTGCAAAGCCTATTACCTACTAAGCTAAAATCAATGGACAATACTACTTCCCTCGAACAAACAGATAATCAAGATTACGCTATCCCGCTTCGTTACAGAAAGATGGAGAACCTGCATATTGTATTCTGGTTATTCAAAGATGTAGCCTGGTGTATGGTCTGGAAACCATTGGGCATTGCTATGATCTTTCCCACCCTGATCATTTCCATCGTCATTGCGTGGAGAACAAGGCAATATATGTCTGAACTCTGCCATAATGTTGCCATCACTATCTGGATCAGCGCCAACTCTTTCTGGATGATCAGCGAATTTCTCCAGTTTGATACACGCCCCTTAACAGGCAGTCTTACTTTTAAACATCTTGCTTTAATTCCTTTTGGACTGGGTATACTGATTCTGGCGTTCTACTACCTGTACTGGAAACCCCGACACAAAAACGAACTTGAAACAATGTAGCAAAAAATTCATTTTTTAAGCCGTTTTACCACTCATCAACGGTACTCTACCATTGGTATGAACGCAAGTCCCGCTGGACGCTCTTCCCCTTTGCTATCCCCTGACAATAGCTATACCTTTACTGTATCAAAGTAAATGGAGCAACGCTCCCACCTAATATGAACCACCTTCTCGATTCCCTGCTTTTCCAGTTTCGCCAGCATATCAAACCACCGGGAAAATAAGCACATCGTTCCCTAACCATTTCAGGTCAAAGACTAGAAAGTAACCGCATTTTGTTTTGAAAGATGTATTCATACATCTGAAACAGACCGCATTTACCCATTATCTTTCCATGGCAGCCGCAGTGCGGCAGGGGAACCTGTATTAATCATTTTCCAAATACACAACTTATGACTACTAAGATGAAACCGATTGTAATAACGATATTGGCAGGCGCTGCCTTATTATTATTTTTTTCCTGTGGAGAAAAAAAACAAAACGAAGATATTACCAATACGGTAAATAAAAATGGTTCCATAGAAACGGCTGTGCAGGTAGAACACCTGGATAGTATACACGATATCCTGATCACTACCCACAAAATATGGGCGCAGAATAACGAAGTAAAAACTATTTTTTACCGCGATACCTTACCTGCTCTTGGTATGGAAAACAAGACTGCTGAAAATACAAATGGCGATACTAAAAATGTTACGATGAAAAAAGATTATGAAATCTTTATCACGGTCAAGTAAATAACTGAATAATGAAAAAATCAAAATGCATCGAGCTGGTGCTGATTACTGCTGCATTAGCCAGTTGTAATCAGCCAAAAAAAGATTGGGACGAGAATAATAAAGTACATATAAGAAGTGATTCAACAGCTCCCTACACAAGGGCACATCACTATGGAGGTGTAGGAACAGCCTTACTATGGTACTATGCTTTCAGGCCCTACGGAAATTACTATAATGGCAGCTACCAGAGAGCGGGCTTTTATTCAGGTGCCATCAACCCCGTTTCCAATATTGGCAGCAATGGATTTAAAGGTGCTGTTACGCGTGGTGGATTTGGCAGGGGCGGGTATAGTGTTTCTTCCTGATAAAAAATAAATAGAGAGAACAGGAAAAAACAAACAAGTATTATCAAAAAAATATGAAAAGGATACCCACAAAGCCCCGGAATAACTGGCAAACAGCCGTAGAGAAATTAGGATTTGGTTTTCATACTACGAATGTTCCCTATTGGGATGAAAGCGTGTATTATGAAATGGAGATGAGCGAGATACTTTTTATTGAAAAAGCAACCATTGAACTATGGGATCTTTGTCTTGGCGCTGTTCAGCATGTAATTGATAATAATCTTTATAGTGAGTTCGGTATTCGCGCATGGATTGTTCCGCAAATTGAAAAAAGCTGGACAGAAGATCATCCATCCATCTATGGACGTTTTGATTTTTGTTATAAGAATAACGATCTGAAATTACTGGAGTTTAACGCCGATACTCCTACCAGTTTATATGAAGCCGGTATAGTACAATGGTTCTGGTTACAGGATCTTGATAAGCATAAGGACCAATTTAACAGCATACACGAGAAACTCATTGATTATTGGAAATACCTGAAGAATTATCTCCATCCTGGCACCCTACATTTTTCCTGTCTGAAAGAAACACTGGAAGATTTGACCAATGTAGAATACATGAGAGATTGTGCCATCCAGGCCGGCATAGAAACCAAACTCATTTTTATAGATGATCTTGGCTGGGATGAAGAGAACAAACAGTTTATTGACATGGAGGCACAGCCCGTGAAAAACATGTTTAAATTATATCCCTGGGAATGGTTGTTAACAGATGCATTTGGTAAACATATTATGGAAGACAAAAACCGTACATGCTGGATTGAGCCGGCGTGGAAAATGATTCTATCCAATAAAGCTATCCTGCCGATATTATGGCAATTATATCCCGATTGTCCGTACCTCTTACCTGCCTATTTTGAAGAAGGTAAACTTACGAATTATGTAAAGAAGCCCTTACTCTCACGCGAAGGAGGAAACATTGATCTGGTTATGAAAAATATATCACTGCAAAAAACAGAAGGCGTTTACGGAGGCGAAGGATTTATTTACCAGGAATTATGTACGCTTCCGAATTTCTCAGATCATTTTCCGGTTATTGGCAGTTGGGTAATTGGCCAGCAACCAGCAGGGATAGGCATCCGCGAAGCAAATACTTTAATTACGGATAACCTTAGCCGCTTTGTACCGCACCTGATAGTGTAAATTGTTAGTACCTCCTGAAAATATACCGCGTTACTGTGCGACTGGTATAACTTGTGGCAATAATATTACCGCTGGCAATAACCACATCATCAAAATAAAGGTTGATAGAATTATTCGTATAGCGATCCTGCACTTGAATACGGAATGACTGGTGAACATCATTATGAAAATCACCATAGCGATCATAATAACCACCGGATAAAGTTTGTATATCCCAGTTACCTGTTAACTGGCTATACCCATCTTCATAGCTTGCCGAACTGTTGCTATAAAAACTAAAAACGCCTTTATCAAGTCCGGTATTAAAGTATGACCAGCCGGAACCATTATTTTCAGCTGTTTCTGATAACACCCATGAACCGGTAATATTTGCTGTTTGGTATTGTCCATCAGGCGAAATCACGTCTTTGGAACAGCTTTGAGCAAAAAACAAAACAGGTATGGCAAATAGATAGGGTAGCAATTTTTTCATATAAATAATTTTGAGATCATTCTAATACCCATACCTATTCAATTCTGTTACCAGATTGCTTTTTTTATAACCCGCAAAGTGTTTTTTTGAAAATTTTAACGTTAGGAACCCATGGGACTGGTGAGTAATGAGTAGGCAGTAGTGAGTGAAAAAACTAAAACTCACTACTCACCTCTGCCTACTCACCCCGCACCTCTTATCTCTCCCATTTCATCACTGAAGCCAGCACCGTAGTACCAAACCCTAAAAAAGCAATTAAGGTAAATGACCAGCGAAGACTAAATGCCTGTGCAATGAAACCGATTACCGGAGGGCCCATTAGAAATCCAAGAAATCCTATTGTTGATACAGCAGCCAGCGCTACGCCCGGCGACATAGTTTTAGATTTTCCCGCTGCACTATATACCAATGGAATAACAGAGGAAACACCGAAACCTACCAACAAAAACCCGGCAGTAGCAGCAACGATAGTAGGAAACAACACTGCTATTAACAGGCCACAGGTAATAACAATACCACTGCCCTGCAATACACGCTGCTGGCCAAACCTGGTAACTATGCGGTCGCCGATAAAACGCCCGCCAGCCATAGTTCCCATAAAAGCGGCATAGCCCAGTGTTATTAATTCTTTAGGCGCTTCCACCACTTTTTGAAAGTACACACCACTCCAGTCAAACATAGTGCCTTCACATACCATGCAACTGAATGCTATCAATCCGAGCTTCAATAATCTGGCATCCGGTTGTGCAAAAACAGGTTGGTCAGGGTGACCCCCATCTTTTGCTAGTGCAAAGCGTTGAACAATTATATTCACGAACAGTGATCCCGTAGCGATTAGGCAGAAATGAATAAAAGGAGAAATATTTTGTGACACAAGAAATGTACCTACCGCGGCCCCGCTAAAACCTGCCAGACTCCAGATGCCATGAAAAGAGGCCATGATAGAACGGCCATATAAAGACTCCACACCTACTGCCTGTGTATTCACAGAAATATTACAGAGATTTCCCAGTACGCCAAAAGCAAACAATATCCCCACCAGTTGCCAAACATTCATTGCCATTCCTATAACGATTAACGCAAGCGGGTAACACGCAGCCCCGATAGTAACCATTTTTTTACTTCCATATTTTGCCACCAGCCATCCCGATAAAGGAAGGCTGATCATAGAGCCCGCAGGCAGTGCAAAAAGCACGGCCCCCAAAGCGGCATCGCTCAGGTGCAGCTTTGTTTTAATATCGGGAATACGGCTTGCCCAACTGGCAAAACTCAATCCCGCAATAAAGAAAAAAGAGGCAACAGCTATTCGGTTGGCTCTTTTAGAAAAAGGCAGGGTCGTCATGGTCACAAAGATGCTATCAAAATCAATAGTCTGTCAGTTTTCTATGTAAATAGGCTAAATCAGGCCTCTTTCATCATTTCGGTTATATTTGCAACCCGGGAAATTAGTAATGAATAATTTGAATCAAGACCGACGTCTCGCATCTCCCGATCTAACATCAGAAACCAGAAATCGTATGTACCGTTCGCACACATGTGGAGAATTAACCATCAGTAATGTAAATAAAGAAGTAACACTTGCCGGCTGGGTTCAGACCGTGCGAAAATTTGGCGCCATCACTTTTGTGGATCTGCGCGACCGCTATGGCATCACCCAACTCTTATTTGGCGAAGAACTAAATACAGAACTTGACAGCCAGCCACTGGGCAGGGAATTTGTATTACAGGCCACCGGAAAAGTATCTGAACGCAGTAACAAAAATTCAAATATTGCTACGGGTGATATTGAGATAACTGTTGCATCCTTTAAGATCCTGAATAAATCCGTTGTACCTCCTTTCACCATTCAGGATGATACAGATGGCGGGGATGATATTCGTATGAAATATCGTTTTCTCGATCTTCGCCGTAATGCGGTTAAGAAAAATCTGGAACTACGTTACGCTGTGAACAGATCAGCAAGAAATTATTTGCATGAAAATCAGTTCATGGATATTGAAACGCCATTCCTTATTAAATCAACACCGGAAGGCGCAAGAGATTTCATAGTGCCGTCAAGGATGAATCCAGGGCAATTTTATGCACTTCCCCAATCACCCCAAACATTTAAACAGTTGCTGATGGTAAGTGGGTACGACCGTTACTACCAGATCGTAAAATGTTTCAGGGATGAGGATCTTCGCGCAGACCGACAGCCGGAATTTACCCAGATAGATTGTGAAATGGCCTTTGTGGAACAGGAAGATATTTTACAGATGTTTGAAGGTTTGGTGAAACGCATATTTAAAGATGTTAGGGATATTGATTATTCAGAACCGGTGGAACGTACAACCTGGCAGGAAGCCATGTGGACCTATGGTAATGATAAACCTGACATTCGTTTCGGGATGAAGATTGCTAATCTGAAATTTCCTTCACATAGTTTCCCAAATAAAATTGCGCATTTACAAAGCACGTTGATTGGTGTGGGTGATTCAGGTTTTAGTGTATTTGATAATGCGGAAACGGTACTGGCCATTGCCGTACCGGGTTGCAGTGAGTATACAAGAAAACAAATTGATGAGCTGACAGAATGGGTAAAGCGCCCGCAGATTGGTATGCAGGGCATGATATATATCAAATGCAATACAGACGGTACTTACAAAAGCAGTGTAGATAAATTTTTTTCGGAAGATAAACTCAAAGCGATTGCAGATACAGCAGATGCAGAAGCAGGCGATCTTGTTTTACTATTGGCCGGACGGGAAGAAAGAACACGAAAGGCCACTAGCGACCTGAGGCTGGAAATGGGTAAACGATTGGGCCTTCGAAAAGAAGATGAGCTTAAACTGTTATGGGTATTGGATTTCCCCTTGTTTGAATATGCTGAAGAAGATAACAGGTGGGTTGCTCGGCATCATCCCTTTACGTCACCCAAACCCGATCATATTGAAGTGATGATCAATAATAATCCTTTAATAGAAAACGCAGATAAATATCTGGAACATCCCTATGCAAATATCAAGGCCAATGCGTACGATATGGTATTAAACGGAAATGAAATTGGTGGCGGTTCCATCCGCATCTACCAGAGAGAGTTACAGGAAAAAATGTTTGCAGCACTGGGTATGACAGATGAAGAAGCTTTACATAAATTCGGTTTCCTGCTTGGCGCTTTTGAATATGGCGCACCGCCGCATGGAGGCATTGCTTTTGGCTTCGACCGTTTATGTTCTATACTGGGTGGCAGTGAAAGTATCCGGGATTTTATTGCCTTCCCAAAAAACAACAGCGGAAGGGATGTGATGTTGGATGCCCCCAGCACTATTGATGATAAACAGTTTGCGGAGTTGCAGATAAAGCTGGATCTGAAATAA
>JBBRHM010000043.1:0-25070 GCA_038222655.1 Chitinophagales bacterium
CGTGATTAAAAAATCACTCCCATCTGAAGCGATGGAACTACAATCGATCGGTTTTGAAAAAATCAATTGTAATGAATCGGTAATACAAATCACCGGGCCAATACTATCCATGGGTGTGGGTTGTGCAGAAGTAAATTTCAGGCTCGCTATCGCTCCGGGCGGTAAAGAATTCGAACAGTTATCTACCAGGGTATTGCCATCCGTACCATTTTTAGCGTTAACGGTATATGATCCAGGTGCCAGAACCCTGTTGAGTTTTAAAAGAATGGAATCACTGTCAAATCCATTGTTACATCCATTGCCCGTTGCAGACACTATGGAAACCGCTATAGGGCCACTGAGTGAAAAGTCACTTCCATCCGTTGCGAGACTGTTGCAATTAACTTTTTTATTCAGCTTCATTACAATCTCTGTACCATCACAAACGGCATGTGCATTCATTACTGCGGGAACCAAAGGATTTACAATGCTGGCAGTGCCGCCATCTTGGCCTGTTGGATAGATAAGGGTGTAGCCACTTTGCGTAGCGCCATCATAATGACTTATCATTAATAAATAATCATGGCCCTCCAGAATTTTGGGCATAGTACTGAAAGTAGAAACGCCTTTACTGGGATCTGATGCACATTCAAAAGAATTTTTACCTGCCGGTGAAGCGCCGGTAATACCGGGAGAACCTGACCAGTTTGCTGAAACAATTAAGGAATTGTCAGTATAAACATCTGCGGGGTTTCGTCCTGTGATATCAAATAATTGCCAATCATAATCATCGCCTAAATTTTTGGGCGTAATCTGAAAGCCTAAGGTTCCGGTAGAGTAACAGGTGAATTTATACCAGTACGGATTCACATCTTTATAGGTAACACGGTCCCCTGTGCAGGGTGTAGGCATCACGGTGCCGCTGCATTGCGGTACGGATGTTTGTGTAAAAACCGATGTTCCGCATACAGGGAAGGCCGTAACAGGTGTTTGCCCTAAAGTTGTACAGGCCTGCGACCATACATTGACAGTTACTGCATTCAATAAAACAAAAACACATATAATTTTACCAAGCATTCGCATTACTGTAAAAGTATTTCATTCAGTTGTTGGCAAACTAAGGTTTTTTCAAAAGATTGTTAATTCTGGAAGTAATGCAAATCGAATGCCCAACGTTTTGCGAGGAGGAACGATGAAGCAATCTGTGATCCGGGGTATTGGTCGTCACTTTATAGGAGTCCTGACAGCTTTGATTCTTACTCCTTGTGTTTATTATTTAAAAAAGCGTTTGCACCCCGTGCGCAATCTTAAACTCATGTTGCAATAACCATTTCTTCCGCCATTTACCTCCTGAATACCCTACCAGAGAGCTGTCGCTGCCAATGACCCTATGGCAGGGCACCATAATAGCTATATTATTTTTTCCATTGGTACTCGCAGCGGCACGGATTACTTTGGGATCGCCAAGGCGTTTGGCAAGGTCCATATAACTGATGGTTCTTCCATAAGCTATCTCCAGTAATTCGCTCCATACCCTTGTCTGGAACTCTGTACCTGACTGGTGTGTGGGCAAATCGAAATTCCGGCGTGTACCGTGAAAATATTCGATTAATTGTTCTGTGCATTGATGCATTACTTCGGTAATGCCCGGTTCGCCATGTGCGAGTTGATCGGAATTGTCTACAAAAGTGAGTTCGCCGATATACTTTTCGGTACCGCCAATCTTCAGCAGGCCAATCGGGCTTTCATAATATGTATAATGCAGTTCGTTCATTAGCCAATACGCTGTCCGTTAGTAACGGCTTTATCCGGTTGCAATAAAATTACCTGATTATTTTCATCATACACGCCTAATACCAGACATTCACTGAAAAAGTTGGCGATTTGTTTCGGGGGAAAATTTACCACCGCTATTACCTGCCTGCCGTTCAGGGCCTCTTTTGTATAATGGTGCGTTACCTGGGCCGAAGATTGTTTGACCCCCAAAGGACCAAAATCGATTCGAAGCTGGTAAGAAGGTTTTTTAGCTTTTGGGAAATCAGTAACTTCAATAATGGTTCCGCTGCGGATGTCTACTTTTTCAAAATCGTCCCAGTTTATCATGATCAGGTTATTTTTGTCAAATCTAAAAACTAAATAGTTATGAAACGTACAGCAACAGCCGTTTGGAATGGTTCGGGTAAAGAAGGTAATGGACATCTTACTTCACAGAGTACCGTTCTCAACAAAACACAGTATTCTTTCAATTCACGTTTTGCAGATGGTGTCGGTACTAATCCTGAAGAATTAATGGCCGCTGCGCATGCAGGTTGTTTTACCATGAAGCTGAGCTTTGTTCTGGGCGCTGCAGGCTTTACGCCTGAAAACATTGAAACCAGTTGCGTGATTACCCTTGGTGATGGAGTAATTACTAACTCTGACCTGGTAGTAAAAGCTACAGTGCCGGGCATTACGCCTGAAAAATTTCAGGAATGTGCGGCGGATGCCAAAGCCAATTGTCCTGTAAGCAAAGCCTACAATATGCAGATTGGTATGGAAGCGAGTCTTGTTTAATTTTTTTAGCCAGAGATTAGTACAGAATATTTCTGTGTTAATCTCTGGCAATAATTTCTTGATATGATTATCCGTAAGGCCACCCCAGCAGATATTCCCATACTCTCCGTATTATTCGATCAGTACCGCATTTTTTATAAACAGGAATCTGATAGAGAAGGTGCAAAACAATTTCTTACGGAACGCATACAGAAAAATGAGTCTGTTATTTTTGTTGCGTTACTGGATAATAAGGTTATTGGCTTTACGCAATTGTACCCCATTTTTTCTTCTGTTGGAATGAAGCGTGCCTGGCTGCTAAACGATTTGTTTGTGGCCGAAGAAGCCCGGGGTTCCGGCGCTGCAGATGCTTTGCTTGCAAAAGCTCAGGAGATGGGAGCAGAGAGCGACAGCCGCTGGCTATTTTTGCAAACCTCCACCACCAATCACCGCGCACAAAAAGTATATGAGCGTAATGGCTGGAAAAAAGACAGTGAATATGTCTCTTATTACTATTACCCAGGTAAATAAAATGGCTATTGATCCAGCAGGTCTACCAGCAGCATCAGTTCCTTCTGTTTATATTCATTGGAAGGCCTGTCGAAGCACTTGGATACTTCTTGGAGTAATACCTGGATAATACGTTTGTGCGATTGCGGTTTAAAATACGACGGCGTAGGTGGTACAGATATCCTTTTAAAATAATTTTCTACATCCTTGTGTGAGAATGCCTGGCCGGTGGTAGCATCTACATAAAAATGTATCTTATCCTGCGGGTGACCTATATGCGTTGCTGCATCATAATCGGAATGATAGAAAGCGATGATGCATTGCTTGGGAATATTAATGATCTTGGCATTGATATCCAGCAGGTCGCACATAACCTGGTAAATAATACCATTGGTTAATGCATTTCCTTTTTTACTTTCCAGTACTTTTTGAATAAAGAAATCATCCGGGTGCTCATAGTTTACTTCCACACCTTTCAAATTATAATAATTGTACATGATGCTGGATAAAACATTTGCCTGCTCGAGGGGTGTTAAAAAACTGTTCAGTTCGAGCCATACATTGCGGCGTATTTTTTCAATGTCCTGTAATACAGGTGTGGTATGAAGATCGGGGTATTGAAATTTAGCTACCAGTAATGCGCCAAATAAAAGGTCATGGTAAGCACTGTCGCGCCATTCAACCAGATCATGGGTAAGATCAGTAAAATGTAGATGATGGATAATCATTTCAATCCGTTCCTGTACATCTTCGCTCAGTGTTGTTTCCCACAGGTGCTCCAGGTTGGGAATGATGTTTTTACCAAAGGCTACGATCTTATCAGAAACCGTAGAATATACCTCCTCATCCGGATCATCTATAAGTGTAAACAATGCGTTGATCTCTTTGGTTTCCTGCATAGACGGTGATTGATAATGATGGATTAGCCCTTAATTCAGGCCTGGTATCACTATTTCTTTATCAAACTAAATTAAATTTTAGCTATGTATCCTCATTTAGTTATCCTACACATGTGGAAATATGGAAATATCAATGCATAATAATTACCGTATTAGTACGTTCAGGAAGCGTTTTGGGGACAAAAAGCGAAATTAACATCAAAGGAAGGGCTTAAAAGGGTACTTTTGCATTCATAATTTAAGTGTCATATGTCACAATTTGTTATTCCAAAATTCCAGTCAGTCGATAAATCACTGCACACGGAATTAAAAACACGCGTTCAGAAATATTTTGATGAAAATGGGATCAGTTCTACCGGTACTGCAAAATTATTTACCAAAGCATTCATCCTGGTAATTGCATTGATTGCCGTTTACATTCATTTGCTGGTATGGACCCCGGTTTGGTACCTGGCATTGGGTGAGTGTATCATTATGGGCGGCCTGGTGGCAGCTATCGGTTTTAATGTGATGCATGATGGAAGTCATGGTAGTTTCAGTACAAAAAAAGGACTTAACCGCGTGGCTGCGTCTTCTATCAGTTTATTAGGTGCCAATCATTTTATGTGGAACATGAAGCATAATATGATTCACCACAGTTTTACCAATATTGACGGTGTGGATGATGATATTGAGATCGGTATATTGATGCGGATGGCGCCTACCCAGAAACGATACAAAATGCATAAGTTCCAGCATTTTTATTTCTGGTTCCTCTATATGTTGCTATATGTATTCTGGATATTTTTTACGGATTATAAAAAATATTTTTTACAGAAGATCGGAAATGTGCCATTGAAAAAAATGGACATGAAAGATCATATTGAATTCTGGGGAGTGAAAGTATACCATGCCGCAGTTTTTATTGTAATACCCATACTTTTTTTAGGATGGTTAAACTGGATGATAGGTTTTCTTGTAATGAGCGTGGTGGCCGGTTTTATATTGAGCATAGTATTTCAGCTGGCACACACGGTAGAACATACAGAGTTTCCGGTGGCTGATATTGATACCCATAAATTACCTGATGAGTTTGCAGCACACCAGATTAAAACCACGGCTAATTTTGCTACCAGAAATAAATTGGTTAGCTGGTTAGTAGGTGGTTTAAATTTCCAGATAGAACATCACCTGTTTCCCAAAATTTCACATGTACATTATCCTGCCATCAGTGAGATTGTAAGAGCTGTATGCAGGGAATACCAGTTACAATATATTGAGTACCCTACCATGCGCAAAGCCGTAGGAGCCCATGTGAGATTTTTGAGAGAGATGGGGAAGCACGATTAATTCCGAAGCTATTCCATAAATAATTTAAAAGTCAGAATTAATAAGTCAAAATATTTTTTTTGACTTATTAATCCTGACTTTTGCATTTTCAGTAGCCGAATTATTTTTTTCTTACTGCCGTTTTCTTAACGGTTTTGCCCGCTGTTTTCTTTACAGCTGCTTTTACTTTTTTGGTAAATGCACCGGGCACCTGAATTTCTATCATTTTCTTTATTTCTTCAATATCTATTTCTGCAACATCTTCAGGCGTATACTTGCTGTTGTCAGCTTTTTTACCAAGCTTCAGCATTTTTTTATTGAAACGAATAAAAGGTCCCCAGCGGCCATTTTCAATAGATATTTTTTCTGCGGGCCACTGTTTAATAAAACGGTTAGCTTCTTTAGCCATCTTCTTTTCAACCAGTTCAGTAATATCCTGTTGTGTGAGTTCATCAAAATTATAAGCCCTTGGAATATTTATGTACATATCGTTCCACTTAATGAATGGGCCAAAACGTCCTTTGCCTTTGGTTACCGGAAGTTCTTGATAGAAACCGATAGGCGCATCGGCCTGTTGCTTTTCATTGATCAGTTCAATGGCCCTTTCCAGTTCCATAGCATGCAGGTCCTCCCCTTTGGGTATGGATATAAATTGTTCGCCCAGTTTAATGTAGGGGCCAAATCGTCCCACATTTACCGATACCTCCATTTCTCCATATTCTCCAAGGGTGCGCGGCAGTGTAAACAGTTGCATGGCTTCTTCCATGGTAATGGTCTCAATGCTTTGCGCTGGATTTAGTTTGGCAAAGCGCGGTTTTTCTTCTTCATTGGCCGTATCGCCAATCTGCACCATGGGGCCATAACGGCCCATTCGGGCAATTACTTTTTTACCCGTGGTTTCATCAATTCCTAATTCTCTTTCTCCTTTGGCGCGTTCGGCATTTTCTAAAGTATGTTCAATGGTTATATGAAAGGGTTTATAGAAACCATCTATCATTGTGTTCCATTTGATCTTTCCTTCAGCTATTTCATCAAACTCCTGTTCTATTTTGGCGGTGAAACCAAAGTCCATTACTTTTTCAAAATACTGTTTCAGGAAATCTGTTACTACAATACCCAGATCAGTAGGGAAGAGTTTGTTTTTTTCAGCACCTACATTTTCCTGAAAAATTTCTTTATGTACTTCGTTATCTTTTGTTAAACGCAGCAGGTTCATTTCTCTTTTCACACCTTCTTTCTCCCGCTTCTCTACATAATTTCTTTTCTGGATTGTAGAAATGGTGGGGGCATAAGTAGAAGGACGACCGATACCCAATTCCTCTAATTTTTTTACCAGCGAGGCTTCTGTATAGCGTGCTGCGGGACGACTGAATTTTTCCGTTGCCGTCATTTGTGAAAAATTCAATTGCTGACCAATGGTTAATGGGGGTAGCATGCCTTCTGTATCTTCCTCCTCTTCCTCATCTCTGCCTTCCATGTAGATTTTCAGGAAGCCGTCAAATTTCATTACTTCACCGCTAGCAGATAAAGTTTCTTTATTGGTACTCACATCTATCTTAGCCGTTGTTTTTTCAAATTCGGCATCACTCATTTGTGATGCGATGGTTCTTTTCCAGATCAGTTCATATAATTTTCTCACATCATCATCTTCTACGCTCAGTGTACTCATATAGGTAGGGCGTATGGCTTCATGGGCTTCCTGTGCATTCTCATTTTTGTTTTTAAATTTCCTGGGCTGGTGGTACTTACTTCCGTAGGCGTTGGTTACCTGGTTACGGATATCATCGAGTGCCGTATCGCTTAAGTTTATACTGTCGGTACGCATGTACGTGATCTTACCGCTTTCATATAATTTTTGCGCAAGCAACATCGTTTTACTCACACTGTATCCCATTTTACGGGAAGCTTCCTGCTGAAGTGTGGACGTGGTGAAAGGCGCAGCAGGTGTGCGTTTCGCAGGCCTTATCAATATATCAGTTACCGAATAATGGGCACCCTTACAGGTTTCCAGAAATGCCTGTGCATCTTTCAGCGTAGACATCTTAGCGGGACCTTCTGCTTTAAAGGTTACCTGTTTGTTATGCATATCGGGTGCAGCAAAAAAAGCTTCCACCTTATAACTGCTTTCTGGTATAAAATTATTAATCTCTCTTTCCCTTTCAACAATCAGTCTTACTGCTACACTCTGCACCCGCCCTGCACTCAAACTGCGCTGCATTCCTATTTTACGCCAGAGAACAGGACTAAGTTCAAAACCTACCAGCCTGTCTAATACACGCCTTGCCTGTTGTGCGTTTACCAGGTTCATATTAATTCTGCGTGGATTTTCTACTGCTTTTTTAATGGCGGGTGCGGTGATCTCATGGAAAACAATTCGTTTGGTAACTTCCGGATCCAGTCCCAATACTTCGGCAAGGTGCCAGCTGATACTCTCTCCTTCACGATCCTCATCCGATGCAAGCCATACTTCATCGGCTTTTTTAGCCATTTGCTTTAATTCCTTCACCACACGTTCTTTATCCTCCGGTACTTTGTACCTCGGCTGGTATTGATTGTTTACATCAATACCCATATCGTCCTTTTCGAGGTCACGTATATGTCCATAACAGCTTCTAACCTCGAAATCTTTCCCGAGAATTTTTTCTATGGTTTTGGCCTTTGCCGGTGACTCTACGATTAATAAATTTTTTGCCATACCGCCTGAAATGCACTCCTGGTGGAGCTTTTATCGATTTTTAGTATTTACACAACCGGTAAAAAAATTCTTACAAACATCGAAGATTGAGACAGGTTGTGCCCTGCAATATCAGGGGAAAGCATCAAAACACAAAAAATCTTAAAAAGTTAGGCCGCTTTTCATCTTCTTCCTGCAAGACAAAACGGGCTGTATATAGAGGTACCAAAAAATTATTTTATGAAAGAATTTCTCCTGTATCTAACTGTGTACCTATTTTTAGTTTGTTTATAATTGTTGTCATTAGCTTTATCCTAATTTCATGGTTCTAACACTTAAAATATGGAGGTTGTTCTTATCGGTTCCGGTAATATTGCCACCGTTTTAGGGTGTCTGTTACAACAAAATTGTCACCGGATAAGCCAGGTTTACAGCAGAAATCCTGCACATGCGGCAATCCTTGCAGCCCAATTGCAGGCTGTGGCTATCTCTGATCTGCCATTGCTGAACAGGAATGCTGATCTATATATTTTAGCCGTTACTGATGATGCCTTACCTGAAATAGCAGCACAGCTTTCACTCGAAAATGCATTAGTGATACATACAGCCGGTTCAGTTTCAAAAGAAATATTAAAAAATGCAAGCACCCGGTATGGCGTTTTATGGCCTATGAAAATGATCCGTAAAACAATGAAAACGATCCAACCCGTAACCATGGTGATCGATGGGAACTCAGAAAATGTAATACAAAGAATTGAAACCATTGCACGGCAGTTTACAGAAACAGTTACGATTGCGGATGATCATCTCCGTAGCAAAATGCATATGCTGGCTGCGGTTACTTCCAATTTCACCAATCATCTTTACCAACTTGCAGCCGATTACTGTGAGCAGGAAAAGATAGATTTTAGTTTATTTTATCCCATTATTGAAGAAACGGCAATCCGTATACAAGGTACACATCCTAAAGGGGTACAGGCGGGTCCGGCCGTGCGGGGCGACACGCAAACACTTGAAACACATCAGCAATTACTAAAAAAATATCCACAACTGGCGCAATTGTATAAGGTGATTAGTAGTAGTATTCGTCTTTCATTTGATCCCACTGGGGCTGGTTTGACTGAAAATGATAAGAAAAACTGAGATTATGGGCAGATACCTAAACTTTTCCTTAACTCGACTGGTAAAATAAATATTCTAAGATACTTTTGCGTCCCAAAGCAATCAGGCATGTATACGATTACGATTAAATTTGAAGAGAAAGGACTGGAAACGGTTGTATTAAACAACATTGAGCCCGACCAGAGCTTGCTGGAGGTTTGTTTAGATAATGATATTCAACTGCACCATAACTGCGGGGCAGTTTGTGCCTGCAGTACCTGTCATATATATATAGATAAGGGTATGGATGCACTGGAAGAACTGAGTGATAAAGAGGAGGATTTTATAGATCGTGCAGTTAACCCGCGCATTAATTCCAGGTTGGGTTGCCAGTGTGTGTTGCAACCAGGTTCGGGTGCGGTAGAGATTACCCTGCCGGATCAAAGCCAGTTTTTAGGTGAATAAAATGGTTTTATTTTTCTGCTACTAATTTTCAATCTATATACATCATGAGCCACTTTGAACCGCCTATCCATTGGAATGATCACGAAGACATAGCGATGAAACTTTATGAGCGTTTTGGTGATGACTTCACGGAAGGTAAAATTTACAGGATTCGTTTTACGGAACTGTTGGAATGGATACTGCAGGTTCCCAATTTCCACGGCACACGCGAGCAAAGTACTGAAGGGCACCTGGAAATGATACAGAGCGCATGGGTATATGAATGGAGAGATGGTCAGAAATAATTCTGGCTTATGGGTTTATACGTGAATTAGTTTATGCTTTACGGATAGGTACACATACCATACTGTTAAACGCTTGCACCAATAAATAAATACACTGATTGCTCGAAAAATTTAAACATATCACCACTTTTTCTTTTGACGTTGACGGTGTGTTAACCGATGGCAGCCTTCTGGTATTGCCCGGTGGCGTAATGGCCCGGCATATGAATATTAAAGACGGGTATGCTTTGCAACTGGCTATTAAAAATGGATACCGTGTGCTGGTTATCTCGGGCGGTCAGTCGGCGGAAGTAAAAGATCGTTTATTGAAATTGGGGGTTACAGAAATCTGGATGGAAGTAAGCGATAAAGCAAAAATTCTGCAGGATTATATGCAGAAGGAAAAAATTGAAATGAAATCAGTATTGTGTATGGGCGATGACATACCTGATCTTGCTATGATGAAAACAGCGGGCCTTACCTGCTGCCCCGCAGATGCAGTACAGGAGATCAAAGAAATATCTGATTATATTTCACACCTGAAAGGCGGCGAAGGATGTGCGAGAGATGTGATCGAAAAAGTAATGAAACTGCGTGGCCATTGGGGAGAAGATGGCTCGTTACGGGCACACTAACAGTTTCTTATTTTCTTTTCCCGGCCTTCTCTATCTTGCACATAAATATATATTTTGAAAATAGTTGCTGCATTCTTAAGACTGGTTAGATGGCCAAATCTGGTGTTCATTGCGCTAACGCAGTTGCTTTTTGAATATTGCATCTTTCAGACAGTCTATAAGCAAGGGAATGTTTATCTTCCTGAACAGCATCAATTCCTTTTTCTCTGCATTGCGTCTTTATTGATTGCCGCCGCAGGATATATTATCAACGATTATTTTGATCTGAACATTGACCAGGTAAATAAACCGGATAAAGTAGTGGTAAACGTACTTATCAGCCGTAGATGGGTTATTTTTTGGCATATGTTCCTAAGCCTTCTCGGTCTTTTTTTTACGGTGTATGCATTACCCATTGCGCAGTACTGGCACCTGGTACTGGCCAACATTGCCAGCATCGTATTATTATGGTTCTATTCCACCAACCTGAAAAAGCAATTACTAATCGGTAATGTTTTGATTTCATTACTCACGGCGTGGGTAATCGGAATTCTTTTCTTTTCAAAATATCCATTAGTAATAAACCAGTTGCTGGAAGTGGATCATGATAAAGTTCGTTTTTTCCGTTTAACCGTTTTGTATACCTCTTTTGCTTTTATCATTTCACTTATACGCGAAGTGATTAAAGACATGGAAGATATGGAGGGCGACAGAAAATACGGTTGCCAAACGATGCCGATTGTATGGGGCCTGAATGCAAGCAAGGTATTTGTAGCGGTTTGGATCATTGTATTGTTGTCTGCCTTAATTATACTGCAATTGTATGTTTTGCCTTTTGGCTGGTGGCTCAGTGCACTATATTGTTTGCTGTTTATTATGGTACCCCTTATCTGGATATTGATAAAATTATTTACAGCGCAAACCTCCGGGCAATTTAATGTGTTGAGTACAGCGGTTAAACTGGTAATGCTAACGGGTATACTGTCTATGATTTTTTTCAGGGTATATGCATAATCTATCATCACTTTATACAAACAGTTTATGGCGGATATTATTTTAGCTTCCCAGTCGCCCCGCAGGAAAATGTTGCTGGAATGGGCCGAGATCGCTTTTGAAATAATCGTAAAACATACGGATGAAACATATCCTGAAGGGTTAAGCATGGAACAGATTGCTGTGCATATTGCACATAGTAAGGCTCAGGCTGTAAAAGAATATGTGAAAGATGCATTTCATGGACAGTTGGCCAATAAAACAATTCTTGCAGCTGATACCATTGTGGTTTTGGGTAACAGGGTAATAGGAAAGCCAGCTGATCGGGATGATGCTGTTGGTATCCTCCGCTCACTCTCAGGCTGCAAGCATACTGTGATTACAGGTGTTTCCATCCTTCATAAGCAAGGTGAAATAAGTTTTGCAGATAGTACAGAGGTAATCTTTCATTCACTGTCCGATAAGCAGATCGAATTTTACGTTGACAAATATGAACCCTATGATAAAGCCGGCGCTTATGCCATACAGGAATGGATAGGCGTTGTGGGTATTCAATCTGTGAATGGTGATTTTTATAATGTAATGGGATTACCTGTGAGCAGGGTGGTGAAAGCGTTGGAAAGTATTGAGTAGTGAGTGGGTGAGTGGTGAGTGGTGAGTAGTGAGTGGTCAGTAGTCAGAGGTGAATAGTTATCGTACACTTGCTACTCACTACTCACCATTGCACCTCAGACCCTAATACATAAAATATACATTCAAAAATCAGGTATTTATTACGTCCTGTTCCTTTGTAATTTTTCATTTGCCCGCAACATAAGCGGCTATATATGAATGAAAGATTATTGCAGTTTATCTGGCAGTTTCAATATTTTAATCAGCAGTCATTGTTTACTTCTCAGGGCGAGGAGCTGGCTATTGAAAAACCGGGTACCTGGAACCATCACCAGGGCCCTGATTTTTCAGAAGCCATTCTACGAATTGGCCATACAAAGTGGGTAGGAAATATTGAATTGCATGTACGCTCGTCAGACTGGTATAAACATCATCACGCACTGGATGAGCATTACAGCAATATCATTTTGCATGTTGTATGGGAAGAGGATGAGCCGGTGTGTGATAGAAATGGACATCCAATTCCTACATTGATTCTTCAACCACGCATTCCTAAATTATTGTTAGAAAGATACCTGCAGATGATGCAGGCTGAAGTGGCAGTTCCCTGCCATTCGTTTTTGCCTGCGCTGAATACCCTTGCCTGGCGTGCATGGAAAGAAAGGCTGGCTGCTGAAAGGCTGGAACGGCGGTCTGCTCATATACTTTCTCTTCTCCGTCAATCTAACCATCATTGGGAAGAAGTTCTCTGGTGGCTGCTCGCAGCCAATTTTGGCATTAGGGTTAATACAGATTTATTTGAGATGGTAGCCAAAAGTTTGCCTGTAACGCTTTTGGCCAAACATAAAAACCAGGTGAGCCAGTTAGAAGCTTTGTTAATGGGGCAGGCCAATCTCCTATCCGGAAAGTACAAAGATGCGTACCCATTATTGTTACAAAGAGAGTATCGTTTCTTACAAAAGAAATATCTGTTACAACCCTTAAATAAGCTACCCGCTTTTTTACGTATGCGGCCCGCAGCTTTTCCTACTGTCCGTTTGGCACAACTGGCTATGCTGCTGCATAGAGTTAATAATCTTTTTTCGCAGGTAAAAGAAATCACAGAATTAAAGAAACTGCTTCCCCTTTTTATGGTTACTGCCAATGATTACTGGCATTACCATTATCGCTTTGAAGAAGAAACGGCTTACCACCCCAAGCATCTTGGAAAGCAAATGGCTGAAAATGTACTTATCAATACGGTCATACCCGTTTTATTTGCCTATGGCCTGCACCAACAGGAAGAAGTTTATAAAGAAAAAGCCATCCAATGGTTATACGAGCTGCCGGCAGAGCATAACCAGCTTATTAAAATATGGCAGGGCTCAGGCGTAACCAATCAGCGTGCCCTTGATTCGCAGGCATTGATTGAATTAACAAATCATTATTGTATACAAAAGCGTTGCCTCGAGTGTGCCATAGGCAACGTAATATTAAAAACACGCGTCTGAGTGGTAAGTAGTGAGTTAGGAGTAGAAATTATATTTTCCAATACTGCCTATTCACCACTCACTACTCACTATTACTACCAGTTAAATTGTAAATCCAGTTCAACATCGGGATGCAAAGTTCTTTCCACTGGGCAGGTACGGGCGGTTTTTTCGAGGGTGTCTTTTTGTTTGTCATCAAGGCCTAATGCGGCGGGAAAAAAAACATGCACAATAATCTTCCCGATGCGGCGGGGATCGCTGACCATAATCTTGGTTACATCGAGTTTTGTACCGTCAAGATGGATATTCATCGAACGGGCTTTAATGGCCATGGTTGTTATCATACAGGTTCCGAGTGCATTGGCCACAAGATCTGTTGGGGAAAATCTTTCGCCTTTGCCCTGGTTATCGGTAGGGGCATCTGTTTCGATGACGGTACCACTTTGAAGATGGGTAGAAGTAGTGCGCAGATCGCCTTTATAAATAATTTGTGAAGTCATTGTATCAATTTATTATAAATTTACAGGTATCAAATCAAATGTAAGTGAAGAAGCTATTTTTTATAACATTCGTTCTGAGTTCAGTGATGGTTTCCGCCCAGCAAAAAGTAAAGTCAGCAGGGGCTGATGCCAAGCAATTGAAAAAAGCAGAGCGCCGTGAAAAGATCAATCAACTGATAAAGCAGGAAGAAGAAGGGGCATTAATCTACCAGAAACAGGGCGCCTTTGGCTTTAAGTTTAATACAGATGGATGGAGCATGTTCTATGAGCACGGCAAGTATAAAACCATTACTAAAACGCCTCTATGGTGGTTAGAGGTTGGTGAAAGAAAACATCCGAAAGAAGAAAAAGTACCTACCCTAAATGCCTCACAGGGTTTTCTGATTATATCCAGCTATGTCTATGGTAAACGCAATAATTTCTATTACCTGAAAGCAGGTATTGGTCAGCAGACATTGATCGGGGGAAAGGGAAATAAAAACGGTGTCGCGGTTTCTGCTATCTACGGGGCGGGTATTTCTGCAGGGTTGTTAAAACCTTATTATATTGAAATACAAAATCCTTCCAACGGAAAAAAAGAAGAGATCAAATACACCAATAACGACAGCCTTTTCCTGGACCCTAACATCATACTGGGTAGTGGGGGATTGGGTAAGGGTTTTAATGAGATCAAGTTTGTTCCCGGTGTGCATGCAAGGGCCGCGCTTCGATTTGATTATGGCCGGTACAACGAAGTGCTCTCGGCGCTCGAAGTAGGCGTAAATGCTGAATATTACTCACAAAATATGCCTATCCTCCTACTCAATAAGGAGAAAAAATTCTTTTTCAACGCTTATATCGCACTTGTTTTTGGTAGGAGAAAGTGAGTTAATTTTGCAAATCAGGAGTTAGGGGTCGTACCTATTCAAGACTTCCAACTCCTAACTAAAAGAAGTGTTTTGCATGCAAGAATTAACTGTAATAGATACCCCACTCAAAAAACCTAACTGGCTTCGTGTAAAATTACCCATTGGCGAAAGCTATAAGCATGTTCGCGGCCTGGTTGATACCCATAAACTACATACTATTTGCGAAAGTGGCAATTGTCCAAATATGGGCGAATGCTGGGGCGCCGGTACCGCTACTTTTATGATTCTTGGCAATATCTGTACCCGTAGTTGTGCTTTTTGTGCCGTGGCAACCGGAAGGCCCGAAGCGGTAGACTGGGATGAACCCCAACGTGTAGCGGAAGCCATTAACCTGATGAAAGTAAAGCATGCGGTAATTACCAGTGTTGACAGGGATGAATTGAAAGACGGAGGCTCCATTATCTGGTATAATACCATACAGGCAATAAAGGGACTGAACCCGGATACCACTTTAGAAACACTGGTCCCCGATTTCCAGGGTAAAGCCGACCAGGTAAAACGCATCATCGATGCGGCTCCTGAAGTGGTAAGTCATAATATGGAAACCTGCGAACGTATGACAAGGCAAGTCCGTATTCAGGCAAAATACCGGCGTAGCCTCGAAGTACTGCGCATGTTGAAGCAGGGAGGTATGCGCACCAAAACAGGCATCATGCTCGGTATCGGAGAAACCAAGGAAGAGATCATTCAGACCATGGAAGATTTAGTGGGTGTGGGCACCGATGTATTGACATTGGGTCAATATCTGCAACCTACCAAAAAACATTTGCCGGTACAAAGGTTTGTTCATCCTGATGAATTTGCCGAATTACGTGAGATGGGTTATGCTCTTGGTTTTGATTATGTAGAAAGCGGCCCGCTGGTTCGTTCATCTTACCACAGTGAGAAGCATGTGATAGAAGGGTATGGACGTAATAAATGGATGGAAGAAAAACAAATGTCAGCAGTGTGAGTTTCAAAAAATGTATCCTTTAATTTTATGGTAATCGCCAGGCTTCGTCTGGCGATTCTTATTATATTCAATGATGAAATATTTTTTTTCTATTATTATTATTAGTTTTTATTGTGTGCCTGTTCCGTCACAGGCACAATGGCACTGGAAAAATATTGATTCCTTGTATCAGCCATTACCAGCGGGTATGCATGTTTATAAAACCCAGGATTCCATCGAAGGCAAACCAAATATTGCTTATTACGTTAACGCCGATCTGAAAGAAAAATCGCTTGCCTTTACCACACAGATTGGCAAGGGTAAAAGATTAACCCCCACCCAATATTTTGAACAGGAAGGCAAACCCCTGCTGGTTATGAATTGTACATTCTTTGAGTTTTTACATAACAGCAACCAGAATATTGTGGTAAAAGAAGGTAAGATGGAAGCGTTCCAGGTACACAATAGTAACCGCAGAGGAAAAGATACTTTTACCTACCATCATTCTTATGGCAGCGCAATCGGTATCACTAAAAAGCGAAAAGCAGATATAGCATGGTTGTACACAGATTCAACTGCCAGGTATCCTTATGCGAGTGAGCAGGTAGTTAATGCCTTTACAGATTCAACCATACAACATACACGCAAAGAAATGCTTGCCAAAGGAGTATTCAAAAAATGGAAAATGCAAAGTGCGGTAGGCGGTGGCCCGGTATTGATACAAAATGGAGAAATAAAAATTACCAACAACGAAGAATTAAAATTTCCAGGAAAAGCCATCAGTGATAAACATCCCCGCACAGCAATGGGTTATACAAAAAACGGCCAGCTAATATTGATGGTTATTCAGGGACGTTTCCCAAATATAGCGGAAGGCGCCACGCTTGTTCAGGAAGCGAAGATGCTTAAAGAGATAGGATGTGAAGAAGCATTAAACTTAGATGGTGGCGGCAGCAGTTGTTTACTGGTAAATGGAAAACAAACCATTATGCCCAGCGATAAAGAAGGGCAGAGGCCTGTGCCGGCGGTGTTCATTATAAGGAAAATTAATAATTAGTAATTAAAAATTAATAATTATACGTTAGAGGGTCTTTTTTAAAGTGTTCAGGATAGCTGTCAATAACCTTCTTAATTCTTCACAATCGTAAAGCAAGGAGGTTGCTATTTTAGATTCAAGCAAATTACTATCCTGCAATAGCCTAAGCCAAAATATCGTTTCCCGCGTTTCTTTATGCGCAATATCTAATTTGGCTTTGAAATCCCTTCGGGATGAGGCGCCTACTGCTTCTTCAACATTGGCTCCAATTGAAGTTCCGCAACGTACCAATTGTTTTGATAGTTGGTACTCCTTTTTGTCCTTTTGCAAATACCCATATAATTTAACAACCCGCAACGCAAAAGCATAACTTTTATCCAGAACAACATTACCTTCTTTCATAAAAAAAGCATTTGCCACCAAAATAGCAAATGCTTCAAAGTCAAATTAGGGTATTAATACCTGTAATTATTAATTCTTAATTACTAATTATTAATTCATGTAAGTTCCCACACCAATGCACTCGCCCCCAATATTGCGGCATCGGATTCCTTTAAATGACTCACCAATATTTTTACTTTATTCTGGAACACCTGTATCAGGTTGGCTTCCATATGTTCGCGGGTAGGTTTTAATATCAGGTCGCCGGCTTTGGTTAAACCGCCGAATAAAACGATGGCCTCCGGACTGGAGAACATAACAAAATTGGCAAGTGCCATGCCAAGAATCTTACCTGTATATTCAAATATTTCTTTGGCCAGTTCATCGCCTTCTCTTGCTGCTTCATATACTTTCTTGGAATCCATCTGTTCTTTCGGAATCTTTCTCAGCAGGCTGGGTGCTTTACTTTTTGCCAGCATTTCGACTGCAGTAAAACATACACCCGTGGCCGAGGCATAACTTTCAAGAGAGCCTTTCTTGCCGGTGCCTTCATGTAATCGTCCATCGGGGATAATAATAGTATGACCAAGTTCGCCGGCGAAACCATCATGTCCGTAAATTAATTTTCCATTGGCCACGATACCACTGCCCACACCGGTTCCTAACGTGATCATGATAAAATCATTCATTCCCTGTGCGGCACCATACATCATCTCTCCCAATGCCGCCGCATTAGCATCATTTGTTAATACAACCGGCAATTTGAATTTTGCTTCAACCATAGTAGCGAGTGGCAGAATACCTTTCCAGGGAAGATTAGGTGCATACTCAACGGTACCGGTATAATAGTTTCCGTTAGGGGCACCGAGACCGATTCCTTTCATTCTGCCCACACCGCCGGCCTGTTCTATCAAAGGAGATAAATTCGTATGCATTTCTTCAATAAAACTTTCCACTTCGGCAAAACCCCTTGTAGACATTTCTTTTGAAAAAAGCAGGTTACCAAGCCGGTCAACAATACCGAATTTGGTGCCTGTACCACCGATATCTATACCAATGGCTAATTGTTCTAAACTGGCTTTTGCTTTGGGCATGTAGCTCTTATTTAAAAATATTCCTCAAGAAATTAATGTCCGCCTACCTGTGAATCAAAATCCAGTCCCTGTTTCTGTAACACCTTTTTTTGCTTCAAAGCAAGCAAAGCAAGGAACGCAAAACAGGCAGCTGCCAGCAGGTATGACTGATGCATGGTGGATTTATCGCCGATGGCTCCCTGCAAAGGGGGTATTATGGCTCCGCCAAGAATCATCATAATCAGGAAGGAGGAACCCTGGCTGGTATATTTTCCGAGGCCGCTAACACTAAGCGAAAAAATACAGGGCCACATTACCGAGCAAAATAAACCTCCGGCCATAAAGGCATATACAGAGATGATTCCGTTGGTAAATACGCCGATGAGCATGGCAATCGTGGCCAGTACGGATACGGTTACCAATGTTTTTACGGGTTTTTCCTGTCCGTAGAAAAAAGCTATGATCGCTACCGTTATCCAGGCAGCATATCCGTAAAGATCAGAAACATCATTTCCTTTCAGGTTGTTCACCCCAAGTACCACAGCAAAGGCGATAAAGGGTACGATTACCATCATGATCTTGCGCATGGCACCTTTTAAATTAAATACACTGATGGCGCCTGTCCAACGGCCTATCATCAGGCTGCCCCAGTAGAGAGAAATGTATTTGGAGATCTTGCTTTCATCAAGTCCTGCATCGGTTAAATAACCCGGTGTTTTCAGCAGTGCGCCGAAATTGTTATCGATGGTTACCTCCACGCCTACATATACGAAAATACCTATCATACCATAGATCAATTGCTGGTAACGCATAGCACCCCAGCCATCGCCGTTACGCATGGCGCTGCCGTTGGAATAAAAAAGTACACCTACCACCGACACGAGGGTTATGGTGAGTAACGTTAATTTAGGTACCTCCGTTAATTGCCCCACCACGATAATGGCGCCTATCAGCAAGGTCATGAGCAGCAGTGAGGAGGAAGCTTTCCCTGCTTTCTCAAACTTTTCATCGTTTTTACCGGCTGGTAAATTGGAGAGGGCAAAAAATACCGCTACAGCAGCAAATACCCCTGCTACGATCAGGTACAAAGTATTAATATTAGTAACAGTTACCACCACATCCTTAGCATTGGGTGAACCGAATAAAAAGAAACTGACAATCAATGGTCCCAGAGTAGTACCCAGAGAGTTAACGCTTCCGCCAAGATTGAGTCTTTGCGAGCCGGTAGCCAGATCACCCAACAAAATGGCGAACGGTTGTGCCGCTGTCTGCTGCAAAGAAAAACCCAGCGCCACCACAAATAACGAACCCAGCAACGCAGGAAAAGAGTTGGCATTGGCCGATGGGATGATCAGCAGTGCTCCTACAACGGATATCAATAAACCGTAGATGATCCCTTTCTTATAACCGATCTTGTTAAGGATATCATATCCCAATACGTTGGAACAGATAAACAAAATAAGCGACCCGATAAAGTAGGCGCCATAAAATGCAGAACCGATCAATTGTGACTGAAACTGGTTAAGGTTAAAATGTGTTTTACAGAAAGGAATGAAAATACTGTTAGAGGCAGCAATAAACCCCCAGAAAAAAAACACAATTACAAGGGTAGCAAGAGCACCGGTATTGGTAGGCTGTTTGGTTTGGTTCATGACAAACGTTGGTTTAAGGTATGGAATGTAAAATAGTGAGATTTTAAGGAAGGAAAAATTTTAAAACTTAGAATTTGACGGAATGCTTTAAGTTACTAACTTGAAAAACAAATCTTTCAAAAGGAATTTGATGGAGATTATTCATGTAAGTGCCGAATGTTACCCGGTAGCCAAAGCAGGCGGACTGGGCGATGTGGTGGGCGCTTTGCCCAAATACCAATGCAAGGCCGGTCATATAGCTAAAGTGGTGATGCCCATGTATCGTACTAACTTCCTCTATGCCAATGAATGGACAGTGGATTTTAAAGGGCATGCCAACCTGGGAAACTGGTTCTTCGACTTTACTATCATTAAAGAATCTACCAATAAACTGGGGTTTGACCTTTTCCTGGTTGATATTAATGGATTACTGGACAGGCAAAAAATTTATGGTTATGATGATGATGCGGAAAGATTTACTGCTTTCCAGATTGCAGTAGCCACCTGGATGAATAGTTGGGAACACCAGCCTGATGTGGTGCATTGCCACGATCATCATACCGGGCTACTTCCTTTTATGATGCAGTATTGTTATGATTTTGGAAGGCTGCATCTGGTGCCAACCGTATTCACCATTCACAATGCACAATACCAGGGCTGGATGGGCTGGGATAAAAGCAGGTATATACCCCGCTGGGATCTCTGGAAAAGAGGTATGCTTGAGTGGGCCGATAATATTAATCCCCTTGCATCCGGTGTAAAATGTGCGTCAAAAGTTACTACAGTTAGCAAGAGCTATATGGAAGAACTCAGGTATAACTCCAACGGAATGGAAAAACTATTTGACTATGAGAAAGGCAAATGCATAGGTATCTTAAATGGTATTGATAACGAAGTATGGAACCCTGAAACTGATAAATATCTCGCCCATCATTTTGGTGTAAAAGATGTAACCGCAGGAAAACAAAAGAACAAAGAAGTTTTGTGCAAAGAATTTGGTCTTGATCCTGAAAAACCTTTGTTTGTTTTTATTGGTAGATTGGTAGGAGAAAAAGCCGCTGATATTTTACCCGAAGCCATTATGTCAACCATTTACCATACAGAGGGGCAGGCAAACTTTCTGGTGTTGGGTAGTGGTGAACCACAGGTGGAATGGCAGTTTCAGGAAATGGTGGAACCCTATGAAGGAATTTTTAATGCAGTAATAGGATATGATGAAACGCTGAGCCATAAAATGTATGCGGGTGCAGATTTTTTACTGATGCCCAGCCGGGTAGAGCCTTGCGGACTAAACCAGATGTATGCCATGCGTTATGGCACTTTACCGGTTGTGAGAAGTACCGGTGGTTTACAGGATACGGTAGTGGATATGGGCGATGAGGATGGTTTTGGCATCCGTTTTAACTATGCAACCGTACAGGATGTGGCGTATTCTATAGGACGTGGTATATCGGTGTACCAGGATAAAAAGCAAATGGAAAAAATGCGTAAACACATGATGCAGGTTAACCATAGCTGGGAGAGTACAGTGGATGAATACACAAAAGTGTATGCAGCCTTGTGATAGAGGATGGAGGGTGCCTGGTCCATAGTACCTGAGGAACAACAAAACGTAAATTGCTTATATGAATACTATTTCAACATCTGTCGTAGCCGTTATTCTTGGCGGTGGCGCAGGCAGCCGGCTGTATCCGTTAACTTCCAGCCGTTCAAAACCAGCTGTTCCCATTGCGGGAAAATACCGCCTGGTAGATATTCCTATCAGTAACTGTATTAACAGTAATATCAACAGGATGTTTGTGCTTACGCAGTTTAACTCTGCCTCCCTCAACAAACATATCAAGAACACGTATCATTTCAGTGCTTTCAGTACCGGCTTTGTAGATATACTGGCTGCGGAACAAACACCGGATAACCCGGGCTGGTTTCAGGGAACGGCAGATGCGGTTAGACAATCCTTGCGCCATATACACAACCTTGAATTTGAATATATCCTCATTTTGAGTGGCGATCAGTTATACCAGATGGACTTTAGCGAAATGTTCGAGGCACATAAAGCCAAGGGCGCAGATATCTCTATTGCCACTATTCCGGTCGATAGTCGCGATGCACCTGAATTCGGTATACTGAAAACCGATACTGATAATTTTATCACGTCATTTATCGAAAAGCCTAAAAAAGAAATTCTTGCTGAATGGGAAAGTGATACCGGTACAGAAATGCAAAGCATGGGTAAGCATTACCTGGCTTCCATGGGTATCTATATTTTTAGTAAACAGGTTTTGTATGACCTGCTCAACACGGCACACCCGAATGCTACCGATTTTGGTAAAGAGATCATTCCGGATTCCATTGAACATTTTAAAGTAACGAGTTTTCAATATGATGGATACTGGACAGATATTGGAAATATTTATTCCTTTTACGAGGCTAATCTTGCGTTAACGCAGGAAATACCTCCTTTCAATTTATTCGATAATAATAAAACCGTATTCAGCCGTGCAAGAATGCTTCCCCCGGCTAAAATAAGTGGTACCACTCTTGAGAAAACAATTATTGCCGAAGGCTCTATCATTAATGCCAGTCGTATAGAACAAAGTGTAGTGGGTATTCGAGCAAGAATTGGTTATGGAACAACGATTGTAAGTACCTATATTATGGGTAATGATTATTATGAAACCCTGGAGGAAATGGAAATAAATAAATCAAAAGGCTTGCCCAAAATTGGTATTGGAGAACGTTGTTATATCAAAGATGCCATCATTGATAAGAACTGCCGTATCGGTAATGATGTACGTATTAACGGTGGTAAACATCTGGCTAATACTGACCATGCATTGTATACAGTGAAGGATGGAATAGTCGTTGTAAAGAAAACAGCGGTGCTGCCGGATGGGTTTGTCATCTGAAATAGTGAGTAGTGAGTGGTGAGTCGTTAGTTGGATTCAAATTGTACAAAATTAATATTGATAAAACATTATTGATTGGAGGCCTTGGCCCGGTTCTTTAAAACTCACCACTCACTACTCACCACTCACTTTTTTATTGTATTTTAGTCTTCATGTATTAATTACATATCATTGCTAAACGATTACTATGGCTTCCTCAACAAATGCCCCCGGTAACCCGCAACCGAAACTCCGTTTTTGGGAAATATGGAATATGAGCTTTGGATTTTTAGGTATCCAGTTTGGCTTTGAATTGCAGAATTCCAATGTGAGCCGGATATTTGAAACCCTTGGAGCCAATAAAGATGAGATTCCTTTATTATGGATCGCCGCGCCGATTACCGGTTTGATTGTTCAGCCCATTATCGGTTATTTGAGCGACAGAACATGGCACCCATACTGGGGCAGAAGAAGACCGTATTTTTTTATCGGCGCTATATTAGCTACCCTGGCCTTAATTGTCATGCCTAATTCACCGGCTCTATGGGTAGCAGGCGGTATGCTTTGGATCATGGATGCTTCCATAAATATTTCTATGGAACCTTTCCGTGCTTTTGTGGGCGATAAACTTCCGCCCAAACAACGCACCACGGGTTTTGCCATGCAGAGTTTTTTTATCGGAATTGGTTCTGTGATTGCTGCATTGCTGCCATGGATATTTACCAACTGGTTTCACCTAAGCAATACCGCAGAGAGCGGTAAAATTCCTGATTCGGTTAAATGGAGTTTTTATGCCGGCGCATTTGCCTTTATAAGCGCCGTAATGTATACTGTTTTTACCACCAAAGAATTTCCCCCAGAAAATATTGAAGCCTTCCGGAAAGAAGTAAAAGAAGCCGGTTTTTGGGATGGGGTTAAAGAAACTTTTGGCGGCATTTTTAAAATGCCCAGAACCATGGCACAGCTTGCGCTGGTTCAATTCTTTACCTGGTTTGCTTTGTTTGCCATGTGGATATATAGTACCAATGCAGTAACCAGTAATAAGTACAATATGAAAGTGGAGAAAACAATGGTAACTAAAATGGAAGCATCTGTTCAATCGGCCCTAAGCCAGAATACCCTCGATCCAAAAACTACCAAACTCTTTAAATCTCTGCAGGCCGATATCAATGAAATTAATGAATACAGGGCTAACCAAAATCCGGTAACCATCTCCATTAATTTAGCTAATCATTTTGCAGACAGTGCTAACACTGTTTTTTCAACAAATGAAAAAAGCGAATTGCAGCGTGTAAAAAAACAATACAATGACGGGGCCGACTGGCTAAGTGTTTGCAGCAGTGTACGAAACGGAATGGCGGCCATCTTTGCATTTATTCTTCCTTTAATTGCTTACCGTACCAATCGTAAAATTACACATCTGATTTGTCTGATTATTGGGGGTATTGGATTAATGAGCGTTAGTTGGTTCCAGGATCCCAAATGGATAATCGTTTCTATGGGGCTGGTGGGTATAGCCTGGGCCAGTATTCTTTCCATGCCTTATGCAATTTTATCGGGCGCCTTACCCGCTAATAAAATGGGTTATTATATGGGCGTCTTTAATTTCTTTATTGTGATACCGCAAATTGTTGCCGCTACTATTTTAGGTTTTTGTACCATGAAACTTTTTAATGCCAATACCCTAAGCACGCTTGTACTTGGCGGCGCTTCCATGATCATTGCCGGATTTCTTACTTTATGGGTGAAGGATGATGATAAGTGAAAGGGGAATAGTTAATGGTGAGTTTTGAGTTGAGCGTAAATTTTATTTTCACCATTCACTTTTGCCCATTCACGCACAACTCCTCACTTCCTTAAAACCTATCATGAAAAAATATCTTCTACTATCTTTTTGCTTTCATTGCCTATTACTGTCACTCAATGCTCAGTATGCACGTGTATATCCCACTAACTGGTTTACCGGAATGAAATGGAACAAAGTACAGTTACTTGTGCATGGTGACTATAACGGATTTAACAGGGAAAAAGTAAAAGTGAATTATCCGGGTGTGCAATTGCAGAAAGTAACTCCGCTGGAAAACGGTAGGTACATGGCGATTGATCTTATGATCACATCCATGGCTAAACCGGGTATTGTTGCTATCAATTTTATAAACGGCACCAAAGTAAATACAGTGCAGTGGACGCTGAAAGCCAAACGTAATGGTAATGGAAGCAACTATGCACAAGGTGTTACCTCAGCAGATTTTATTTATTTCCTCATGCCAGATCGATTTAGCAATGGGGATGAAAGCAATGAT
>JBBRHM010000044.1:0-24781 GCA_038222655.1 Chitinophagales bacterium
ATTTTTATTCTACAAAAACAACAGTTCTTTATCGATTTTTTAGCCCTTTTACACAGGCTTTTTTTAGGACCTTTTTGAAACCGGTTTTAAGGGGGTCAATTTGAAATGGCGAGAGGGGGTCAGTTTAGCCGGGATTTACACCCTTACAAAAAATGAATTTTTTTGACAAGCTGGATCTATTTGAAAACAGGAACCAGCTGAATGAAAGAGCCTCGACAAAGACCTTACATGTTTCGCTGAACTTCAGTCCGCCAGAAAATTATGAAGCCGGATTTCTTATGCGGATTGCGAGTGATTATATGGCGCGAATTGGATTCGGGGAACAGCCTTATCTCGTTTACCACCATAACGATGCAGGGCACCCGCATGTTCATATCCTATCCACCACCATCCGTGGCGATGGAACGCGCATCAATACGCATAATATTGGCCGCAACCAATCAGAGATTGCAAGGAAACTTATTGAAGAAAAATACGGCTTGGTAAAAGCCAGAGAGCAAAGACAATCCCGTTCCAAAACCATCGCTCCATTAGAGTACAAACCTGAATATGGAAAATCTGAAACCAAACGTGGAATCGCCAATGTATTGCAACAGGTGTTAGGTACTTATAACTATTGCTCTCTGCCGGAATTAAACGCTGTATTAAAACAGTTTAACGTCATCGCCGATCCCGGTGCAAAGGATGGTTTCATCCACGCAAAAAAAGGATTGCTCTACCATGTTCTTGGATCGAATGGACATAAAATTGGAGTGCCTATTAAGGCGAGTTCCATTGCGGGCAATCCCACGCTTGCAAACCTTGCAAAACGTTTTGAGAATAACCGCAGGCTGCGTGATCCATTGAAAGAAAAACTTAAGGAAAAACTGGATAAGACTTTGTTGCATTTTCCACGAACAATCCATGAACTATCCGCCTTGCTTTTGAAGGAGAATGTGGTGACAGTGACCCGTCAAAATGAAGACGGCAGGATGTATGGGATCACGTTTGTGGATAATGAAAATAAAATTGTTTGCAACGGTTCCGAAATAGGCAGACAGTTCAGCATTGCAGGGTTGTTGAATCAAATGAATAAATACGGAGAAAACAAAATGAAGGAAACGGATTCAACCCGTTTAAAAATACAACAAGGAGCAGTAGCTGGGTTGATAGAATTTAATGGGTTGTCGGCTGTAGAGTTATTAATGCAGCATGAGAACGAATTTAATCCCACTCCATACGCTTTGAAGAAGAAAAAACGAAAGAGGAAAATATGATTGTGTAACCCGGAAAATGTGTTGGAATGTCGTCCACTGGAGAGAATGATACTGATTTGCGCAAAGTACTGGACCTGACACGATTTGCTAGTGTGGGAATGCTTGGCTTGCATGTTTACTATTCCTGTTATGCCGCATTTTATTCCTGGCAGTTTACCTCGGTAATTTCAGATAAAATATTGGCGCGTATAGCAGGCACTGGTCTGTTCTCAGACTTTAACCTTGCGAAATGGTTCTGCCTGCTGCTATTGGCAGTCGGGCTTGCAGGAGTTCAGGGTAAAAAAGAAGCCAGCCAGAACTGGATTTCCATCTGCATTTGTATGGTAGCTGGTGGCATATTATTCTTTACCAGTTCACTTGCCTTTAAAGTCTTTTCAAACGTTCAGACAACCGCCTTAACCTATATCCTTTTTGTTACACTTGGTTATCTACTATTACTTGCCGGTGGAACCATGGTGAGCCGCATGATCCGACAAAAGTTAGTAGCAGATATTTTCAATGCAAACAATGAAACATTCCCACAGGAAGAACGGTTAATACAAAACGAATACTCCATAAATTTTCGCGGTCAGTACTTACTGAAAAACAAGCCAAGGTTTAATTGGATTAACATTCCAAACCCCTTTCGTGGTTGCATTGTTTGTGGGACCCCTGGAGCAGGTAAATCATGGTTTGTGATCCTGCCCTTGATGCGGCAGATGATAGAGAAAGGATACGCCATGTTCGTGTACGATTTTAAGTATGACGACCTCTCCCGTTCGGCATTTAACTGGCTACAGGCAAACCAGGATAAATTTTCAAAACCACCGGCTTTCTATGCGATCAATTTTGATGACCTGAATTGTTCACACCGATGCAACCCACTTGACCCGATGTCGATGAACGACATTACGGATGCAACAGAATCCGCTCGAACGATATTGCTCGGATTAAACCGCGAATGGATCAAAAAACAGGGAGATTTTTTTGTTGAGTCACCAATCAATTTCGTAACCGCTATTTTTTGGTTTCTTCGCAGATACAGGAACGGCAAGTATTGCACTTTACCACATGCCATTGAGCTTATGCAGGCAGAATACGATGACCTGTTGCCGGTTCTAAATACCATACCCGAAATTGAAGCATACATTAACCCTTTTATTACTGCTTTCCGCAATGATGCAATGGAACAGCTGGAGGGACAGGTTGCCAGCGCAAAAATCGGGATGGCACGACTTGCTTCCCCACAACTCTATTGGGTACTATCAGGCAATGATTTTACCCTTGACATTAACAGCCCCGATGATCCAAAAATTGTTTGCATTGGTAACAATCCGGAAAAGCAGGGAATATATGGTGCAGTAATCTCATTGTACGTTTCCAGGCTGGTGAAACTTGTAAATAAAAAAGGGCAGCAGAAATGTGCGCTCATATTTGATGAGTTTCCCACTTTGTTTTTTAATAACATGGATTCACTGATCGCAACTGCAAGGAGCAATAAAGTCGCCACCATTCTAGGCATGCAGGATTTTAGCCAGTTAAGAAAAGATTACGGCAAGGAACAGGCTGACGTTATCATTAATATTTGCGTCAATATTATCAGTGGCCAGGTTATGGGTGACACTGCCCGCCTTCTCTCTGATCGATTCGGCAGGATTAACCAGGACAAGGAAAGCCTCTCAATTAACCGGACAGACACTTCCCTTAGCCTCTCGCAGCAATTAGAATCCGCCATACCTGCCAGTAAAATATCTTCTCTTTCTTCCGGTGAATTTGTCGGCATGGTCGCTGATGATCCGCATGAAAAAATCAGCTTGAAAATGTTCCATTCTAAAATCATAAACGATTCAGAAAAGATGAATGGTGAGATGAAAAGTTTTAAACCAATCCCTGCAACTGGCAATGTAACCAACCAGCAGGTAATGGATAATTTTTTTCAGATAAAATATGACGTTCGAAACCTGATTGAAGAAGAAGTTAATAGATTACTTGCCATCAAAAACGGCAGTAACCAATAAAGACCTGGTGATTGCCTAACAAGCAAATCATACAAGTGGATATATATAATAACCTTATTGAGTTTTAAAACTGTATTGTATGAACATGATTATGATTGATGAAGATTCTCTCATTGACCTTGTGGCGAAAGTGATAGATCATTTTAGTTTACTCGAAAATTCATCGAATAAAAAATGGTTGACACCACACGAAACAGAAAAACTACTAAACATAAAACGAGTGTCACTATACAAATTGAGGGTGACCGGTAAAATTCGGTACACCCAACCACAAAAACACGTCATATTATATGATGCAGATAGCATTAACTGCTATCTGGAAGAAAACGCCAAAGACACATTTTAGTTCATGACTGCTACAAAAATGTGTTAGCATAGTGTTAGCAATAAAAAAGCCGATCATTTCTGATCGGCTGAAACCCGTGCCACAGGCGGGAATTGAACCCGCACTCGCGTTGCGGCGAACAGGATTTTAAGTCCTGCGTGTCTACCAATTCCACCACCAGGGCCTACCCCATTTTTCCGGAAAGTCCAAAAAAAAAGCCCGTCACGCCACTGGCGGGACGGGACTCAGAGCGAAAGACCGGGCTCGAACCGGCCACCCCGACCTTGGCAAGGTCGTGCTCTACCAAATGAGCTACTTTCGCGTATGCCTTTATAAGAACTAAAATAGGAGTGCAAAAATAACCATCCCAGGTTCCTGACAAAATTTTTTATACGTTTCTTACTTATATTCTGGTTTAAATTCCGAGCTTTTCTGCACTTCCACCTCGGGCTTTCCTTTGTAGCGCTGGTTATACAGCCTGTAGCACCCGCCCAATACAAAGGCTAAAATGCAGAATACCTGCAGATAAAATAAAAACCTTGAGGAATTTACCCAGTTCCGGGTGAAATCTTTTTCGTGGCTATCGTGTGTTTCTTGTGACATAATTTTGTATTGCAGTGCAAAAATAAGGTAGCGAGGCAAATTATCAGGCCTTCTTGCGAAGAATTTCCTGAAAACGTGTGTGACGGCTAATAAAATACTCCCAAACAACGGATCCACGGTAAACGCCTTCTAAATTTTTTAAGGGTTTTCTTGCATACTGACGGTGGTATGCTTTTGTAAAGCACCATTTCAATAAGGAAATATGCGCCTGTGATATGGCGATAAAAAAAGCTTTGTCACCACCCAGTAACCCTTTCCAGGCAGAAACAGCGTCAAGACCAAGCCTGACAGGTAATTTCCATAATTTTTCATACCAGGGAAGGTTTTTACAAAGCATAATAAGGTTGTTACGAAAATTAAGGTACACTTTTCGGCCACCCCTTGGCAATGTGCCTGCACCAATATGGTATACAACCGATGCAGGGCATGACATAATCCTGTACCCGGCCAGTTGCATGCGCCAACAAAGATCAATTTCTTCCTGGTGTGCAAAAAAAGAGGCATCCAGTCCGCCGAGGGCATGATATAATTCTTTGCGTACCATCATTGCGGCACCCGATGCCCAGAAAATAGGTGAAGGGTCGTTATACTGCCCTTCGTCTTTTTCACACACATCAAATATTCTTCCGCGTGAAAAAGGATAACCCAGTATATCTATCCAGCCACCTGCCGCACCGGCATATTCAAACATGTCGGGATGATGATACGATAATAATTTTGGCTGGCAGGCGCCGATATAGGCATCCTTTTCCATCAAGGTTATCAAAGGCTCTAACCATCCGGGTGTTACAGACACATCTGAATTTAATAACACATAATAATCTGCTACCAGGTTTTGTAAAGCCCAGTTGTACCCTCCCGCAAACCCTTCGTTCACAGGATGCGTCAATATTTGTACGGAAGGAAAATGGGCTATAATAAAGTCCAGCGAATCATCAGTAGATGCATTATCCGCTACGATTACACGAATATTTTGATAGGTAGATGCCACTACAGATGGCAGAAAATTTTCAAGATGCTTTCTTCCATTGTAATTGAGGATAACTACGGCTACACGGGGTAATGACAAAGGAATGTTTTGTGCGAAAATAAGCTGCGAAACCGAAACCATTCACTATTGCATGTGTAATTGGCCGAATTAAAGATTTTGTTGACTAAAATGACAGCAAATAAGTATCTTGCCATCTAATTCAATGTATGCGTTTTCTCCGTTTAAATCTTGACTTCCTCGATCATCCCTGTAAGGGATAACCGGCAATTAATCATTGCTGTTACGAATTATTTAACGTTATACACTTTTTCTACTTTGGCTATTGCTAGCTTAATTGCTAATTTCTAATTATTAATTACGAATGATATGACTTTAGGTTTGTCAGATAAAACCGCAGCTTTTCTGCATTTAGAAGAACAATTCGGTGCGCACAATTACCATCCGCTTCCTGTGGTGCTTGAAAAAGGGGAAGGTGTTTTTTTATGGGATGTGGATGGCAAAAGATATTATGATTTCTTAAGCGGTTACTCTGCCGTTAACCAGGGACATTGTCATCCCAGAATTATTGCTTCGCTTACAGAACAGGCAAAAAAACTAACCCTTACATCGAGAGCTTTTCACAATAATTTACTGGGCGAATATGAACGTTTCATTACCGGGTTTTTCGGTTATGATAAAGTATTGCCCATGAATACCGGTGTTGAAGGTGGTGAAACCGCTATTAAACTGGCGAGGCGTTGGGCCTATACAAAAAAAGGGGTAGCAGAAAATAAGGCACGCATCATTTTTGCCGAAGGAAATTTCTGGGGCAGAACTTTAGCGGCCATCTCCTCCTCCACCGATCCCAGCAGTTATAAAGACTTTGGCCCGTTTATGCCTGGGTTTGACCTGGTGCCTTATAATGATTTACCCGCATTGGAAAAAGCTTTCCAGGATAAAAATGTGGCTGCTTTTATGGTAGAACCCATACAAGGAGAAGCGGGTGTGGTAATACCTGATGAAGGATACCTGTCGGGCGTTAGACAATTGTGTACTGAATATAATGTGTTATTGATTGCTGATGAAATTCAGACAGGGCTTGCCCGCACAGGTAAAATGCTGGCCTGTGATCATGAACAGGTAAGACCTGATATTTTAATTCTCGGCAAGGCATTAAGTGGTGGCGTTTTACCTGTATCGGCTGTACTGGCGGATGATGCAATTATGATGACCATTAAACCCGGTGAACATGGATCTACCTATGGCGGTAACCCTTTAGCGTGTGCCGTTGCCATAACCGCGCTTACCGTTTTAAAAGAAGAGAACATGGCTGCCAATGCAGCGATGATGGGGCAATTGCTACGTGATGAGTTAGCGAAATTATCCTCCCCTTTTATTAACACTATCCGTGGGAAGGGTTTATTAAATGCAATTGTTATTACACATAGCCAGGCAGATGCCTCATGGGATCTTTGTCTTGCCTTAAAAGAAAATGGCCTGTTAGCTAAACCCACGCATAGCGATAAAATTCGTTTTGCCCCACCATTAATCATTACCAGAGAACAGGTACTAGAATGCGTAGATATTATTGACAGATCACTTAAAATGATTTGATACTGGTTGCTGGTTGGTGGATAGTGGATAGTGGTTGCGGGTAACTTTTAATTTTTAACTTTTAACTTTTAACTTTTAAAAGTTAACAACCACTCCCCTCTACTTATTTCCAACGCTTATTTTCGGAAGGAAACTCATTACCTGGATGAGAATACCGAGTGCTAACAATAAAAAGAGCGCGGGTTTCTTTTCGGGGCACTCGCCCATCATACAGGATGATAATAATAAATAATTACGAAATGCCCAGGCAAGATTGAGGGCCGCCAAAAATACATTGGCGCGTTTTGACCAGATGGCGGGAATTAAAAACAGTAACACCATCAGGCTGGAGAGAATCAGGTTAACTAATCCGGGTTTACCAAAATTGGTCCCTTTAGCCTGCATGCCGGATATGGTTAACTGTTGACTGGCAATATAACTCCATGGTAAAAAACAAACAACTATCACGGCCAATGCCGCCAATATCCCGATGATTTGTGAGTATTTCATGATTCAGTAAATATCTGCGCGCAAACCTATAACTTTTTCCATAAATGAAACTGCGGCAATACAGTCTTTCGTCTTGCTTCATCATGCTATCCCTTATACAGTCCACAGTACTTTTACAGATATTTCAAAATATTATTACAGATACCTTAATTTGGCACATCATACAGGTTGATTAACTATCTATTGAATGAAAAAATCACTCCCCATGAGGCTGTATGCCGGCCTCGCCCTTGCTGTCGTAATTGTTTTGACCGTTGTAATTTTTACCGTACTCGCTATTCAAAAGCAGGAAGAAGGATCCAGAAGTGTAAACCATACCGTCAAAGTGATCTCAAAAACAAGGGATGTACGCTATAGTCTTTCGCAGATGCGGGCAGGAAGACGTTCGTATTGGATAACGGGTAGAGATTCTTACCTGGATTACTATTATAATGGAAACAGCATTATTCCTGGCCTGATGCAGACACTGCAAGAGGAAGTATATGATAATCCTGCACTGTATCTTAGTGTCAAAGGGCTTGATTCTTCTTTAACCGCATTATTCAATTTCTGGTCGGGCCGCGGTAAAATATCTTCCGACATGCCTAAAGAAAAACTGAATTTGATAACCATCGAGGAAGAAGGCATGATGGCAGATATCTTCAATCAGTTTGACAGGATCAAAGCTGAAGAGAACCGCCTACTTTTTATCGCGGAAAATACATTGATCCAACAAAACCTACAGACAAAAGAAATGATCATTGGCGGGGTTATTTTTCTCATTATCGTAGTGCTGCTGCTGGTGAATGCAGTAATCGTTACTTTGAAAAGCAGGATTCGCGCAGGCAATAAATTATATGCCAGCCTGGCTGAAATGGAAAAGGTTAATGCAACTGCCGAAGAGAAAAACTGGGTGCTTACAGGGGTTGCTACCATTACCAGCGAGATACAATCTGTTGACGGAAAAAATGATCTTTACAGCGATATCATCCGGTCGGTGGTGAACTACACACAGCTACCGGCTGGTGCCCTTTATGTGGCCGACGAGAACGGTAAAATATTAACCATGGCCGCTGCTGTGGCGGTATCGGCATCTGCGGGCATTACCTTTGAAAAAGGTGTAGGGATAGTGGGTAATGCTGCATTAAAAAGAGAGATCTCTATTACACGTAACATACCACAGGATTACTGGAAGATAGAATCCGGAACAGGCGCTACCAGTGGTAAAGGGGAGATCGCATGCATACCTTTGTGGGTAGCTGAAAACCTAAAAGGTATTATTGAATTGGGTAATCTTAATGAATTCACACCCAAACAACTGTTATTACTTGAAGCGGTTAGTGTAGCTATTTCAACCGCCATACATACCCGTCAATCCAGTGTTAAAATAAACACACTGCTTAGCCAGGTACAGGAACAGAAAGAGTCTATGTTAAACCAGCAGGAAGAACTTAGGCAAACCAACGATGAACTCAGTAAACAGACCGAAGAATTACAGGCTTCAGAAGAAGAACTGAAAACCCAGGAAGAAGAATTAAGGCAGATTAATACCGAACTACATGAAAGAAGTGAAACCGCGGAGAATGCTAAACAGGCACTACTTATAAAAGCGCAGGAACTCGAAGCCACCAGCAAATATAAATCAGAGTTCCTGGCTAATATGTCCCACGAACTCCGTACCCCGTTGAACAGTGTATTGATACTGGCAAAACTCCTGGCCGATAACAACCTTAATAATCTCCAGCCCAAGCAAATCGAATATGCAAAGATTATTCACAAATCAGGTTCCGATCTGCTGCAACTAATCAATGATATCCTTGATCTTTCAAAAATTGAAGCGGGCAAAGTTGACCTGTTGGTAGAAGAAGTACCGCTAGATTCCATCGTGATGGATCTTACGCAATTGTTCAGTGTTGTAGCTTCCGAAAAAGAGATTAACTACCAAACGCGTATAGGTAATAATCTGCCAAAATTTATTTACACTGATAAACAGCGGACAGAACAAGTTTTAAAAAATCTTTTATCCAATGCTTTTAAATTCACACCTAAAGGCGGATCTGTTACTATTGCTTTTGACAACCGTGACCAGTTTGATCGCAAACGCATAGGCATAAGTGTAACTGATTCCGGCATCGGTATTTCCAAAGAAAAACAGCAACTGATATTCGAAGCATTTCAACAGGCCGATGGCTCCACAAGCAGGCAATACGGGGGCACAGGTTTGGGTTTATCTATCAGCAAAGAATTGGTGCGATTGCTGGGTGGAGAAATAGAAGTAAAAAGTGAAGAAGGAAAGGGCAGCAGTTTTACAATTCTCCTGCCGCATACCTTACAAATAGAATCCATGGTTACGTCTGAACCGAAGATGACAATGCCATCCACTTCAATGGAAAATATGTCTATTACCGAACAGGAAAATGTAGAAGATGACAAGCGAAGCCTTTCTACCAATGATAAAACCATACTCATTATTGAAGATGATGAAAACTTTGCCACCATATTGAAAGATTTTGCCCGCGATAAAGGATACAAAACGATTGTGGCATTAAAGGGTGATGAAGGCTTACATTATGCACGGAAGTATATACCTGCTGCCATTATACTGGATATTCAGCTACCTGTTATAGACGGTTGGTCTTTATTAAAATTATTTAAAGCTGATGAAAAATTAAAAAATATTCCCGTACATATCATTTCAGCTTTTGATGACAGCAGATTGCATGACGCTGGCGCATTGGCTTATGTAAAAAAACCCATTGACAGGGAAGGACTGGAAAAAGCTTTCAGCACTATCAGCGTATACCTTGATGAACATATCAAAAGAGTACTCATCATTTCTGCGGCACATTTCAAAGATGAAAGCCTTAAAGAGCTTTTTCATCAAAAGCATGCCGATACTTCGTTTGTACAGGTAGCCACGGTCGAAGAAGCAAAACACAAATTAAAAGATGAAAAATACGGATGTGTGATTGCTGATATCGGTAAAAATATTGCAGGGGGTATTCAGGATCTGCAGATTATGCAACAACAAATGGATGATCATCCTATTCCCGTTATCATATACCTCGATAAGGATATCTCACAGGCAGATGAACTACAGTTAAAAAAGATATCGGATGTAATTGTTCGCGACTCGCCTTCTGCTAACAGCCGTTTAAAAGATGAGCTTGAATTATTTCTTTTTAAAGTGCAGGAAGCAGGCCAGGAACAGGAATATATTCAAATAAATGATACCAGTTTATCAGGTAAAAAAGTGCTGGTAGTTGATGATGACATGCGGAATGTATTTGCTTTAACCAATGCACTTGAAATACACCAAATGCAAGTAATTGCAGCCGCAGATGGAATAGAATCACTGGCCGTATTGCAAAAAGATAATTCTATTGATATTGTACTTATGGATATTATGATGCCCCATATGGATGGCTATGAAGCCATAAAAAAAATACGCGGGGAAATGAAAATGAGCCAATTGCCCATTATTGCATTAACCGCAAAAGCGATGAGCGGTGATCGTGAAAAGTGTATAGCAGCCGGCGCTTCGGATTACATTACGAAACCCGTTGATGTACAGAAATTATTATCATTGATGCGCGTTTGGATGGCTAAATAAAGATGGAAGAAAGCGAATTAATACATACTAAAGAATTAAAGGAAATATTGCAGGTACTGTTTCATCGTTATGGGTATGATTTTACAGGCTATGCTGAAGGTTCACTGTTAAGAAGAGTGAACCGCTTTGCAAAAGAAATCAAAAGTCTTTCAGGGTATGATTTAAAATATACACTGGTTAACGATGAATCTGTATTCCAACAATTTGTAGAAGAGGTTACCGTAAATGTTACAGAGTTATTTCGTGATCCTATGTATTATAAGATCTTACGCGAAAAAGTATTACCGGTTCTGGCCTCCTATCCTATCATTAATATATGGCATGCAGGCTGCTCAACAGGTGAAGAGGTTTTTTCCATGTGTATACTTTTGCAGGAAGCAGGTTTACTAAAAAGGGCCCGCATCTATGCAACCGATATTAACCCGGCCAATCTTGAAAAAGCAAAATCAGGCATCATGCCATTGCGTCACATGAAGGAGTATACAGCTAACTACCAGCAGTCTGGCGGCAAACGCGATTTCGCTGATTATTATACAGCGAGATATGACAATGCGCTGATAAACGAAGAATTACGTTCAGGCATTATCTTTTCCCAACATAACCTCGTTTCAGACAATGTGTTCAACGAGTTCCAGTTAATCTCCTGCAGAAATGTTATGATTTATTTCAACAAACAGCTACAGAACAGGGTGCTGAAATTGTTTCATGAAAGTTTATCCTCGCTGGGGTTTCTTACACTGGGTTTAAAAGAAACCTTGCGATTCAGCAACATACAGGACAAGTTCGATACAATAGATGCAACCGCAAAAATATTCCGCAACAGAGAGTAACCTATGAAAGAAAATGTTTTTGATATTATTCTGATCGGTGGTTCTGCAGGCAGCCTTGAAGTGATTGCCTACCTGTTGCAATCATTGCCAAAAACATTTACCATACCTGTTGTAATAATTGTTCACCGTATGAAAAACACATCCAGCAGACTGGATAAAATGCTTATTAAAGAATCCGGTCTTCGAAATGTTATTGAACCGGAAGACAAAGAGCCCGTTAAACCCGGCATTATTTATCTCGCTCCACAGAACTATCACCTGCTGGTTGAAAAAGACCATAGCTTTAGTCTTGATTATTCTGAGCCCATAAATTTCAGCAGACCTTCCATTGATCTGAGTTTTGAAAGCTTTTCAAATGTGTATGGCGCCAATACATTGGCTGTATTACTAAGCGGCGCTAATAAAGATGGGGCCGAGGGGATTAAAAAAGTACTACAAAGATCCGGAACAGCCCTGATACAATCGCCTGAAACAGCAGAATACACGGCTATGCCGGCAGCCGCTCTGGAAATGAATAAAACAGCTATTGTTCAAAGTCCGGTTCAAATTCTATATCGTATATTACATAATTCAAATAATAAAACCTGATGCATATTTCCCCCCCCAACCAGGAGTTTGTTATACTTCTTGTAGATGACAGACCGGAAAACATTTTATCTCTTGAAGAGATCCTTATTAAGGATGGCCGTCGTTTTATTCATGCACATTCAGGCAACGAGGCCCTAAAACAGGTATTGAAAAATGAAGATATCGGTTTAATTATGCTGGATGTTCAGATGCCCGATATGGATGGCTTTGAAGTGGCGCATATTTTGAAAGCAAATTCAAAAACGAAAGATATTGCTATCATTTTTGTTACTGCCATCAGTAAAGATGAACAATATGTATTGAAAGGATTTGAAGAAGGCGCTGTAGATTACCTGCAGAAGCCCCTTGATGTAAACATTACCAGGGCCAAAGTAAATGTATTTGAACGCTTGTATCTGGCACAGCACCACCTGCGTGTAAGTTTGGATGAAGTAGAGCGAATTAATAAACAGCTGGAGCGGTTCGTATTTATTGTATCGCACGATCTTAAATCGCCACTCGCTTCCATCAGCATGCTGGCAGATATGATGAAGTACGATGAAACAGTTGCTGATCAATCGGAACTTAGTGAGAATGTGAGCATCATTGCCAAAGCCGCCAATCGTTTATCAGAAATGATTATCTCTATTCTGGAATATTCACGTAAAAGTCTTTCCCAGCAAACGGTAGAGGAAGTAAATACCCAAAATCTGGTAGCAGAGATAGTGGAGTTATCCTTTCTGCCTAAAAATTTTACCGTCATTATTCAGCCGGACCTGCCTGTGCTGCACACACGCAAAATTAAACTGCAGCAGGTATTACAAAACCTTATTTCCAATGCAGTAAAATACAACAACAAAAAAGATCCTGTGATTGAGATAGGTGTTAAGAATAAAGAAAACTTGTATGAATTCTATGTAAAAGATAATGGAGCTGGTATTTCTAAAAAAGATCATTCGCGCATTTTTAACATATTTGAAACTACCGAAAACGAATCCAATAAAGACAGCAGCACGGGTGTAGGCCTGAATCTTCTAAAGATACTGGTAGAAGAACAGGGAGGTAAAATATGGGTTGATTCAACACCTGAACAAGGAAGTATTTTTTATTTTGAATGGGTAAAGAATACGATCAATTATAATTAAAACAAAAGCTTTTCAGGAGTTCTTCTTCTTTCAGGCTTAAAAATTTTTCCTTGGTTATAGCCAACTGCGTTAAAGTTAGGGGTGCCGGAAGATAAGCCAGTACTGCTTTGTATTTTTCGAAACGCAGAATATCTTCCTCATCTATATAAGAAGAAAGTACCGCTATCCTAACCCATGGAAACAATGAGGCATATTTTTTTGAAAATATATCCATAAAATCCCAACCACTTAATCCAGACATATAGAGATCCAGGAAAATAAACTCAGGAACTGTCTCTGTATTTTCTATTCCTAACTGTAATACTTCTTCAAAATAAGATAAAGCCATTTCACCATTATTTGCTGTTACCGTTTCTTTGGCAAACTGTACTTTACTGATCATCTTACAAACAATCAACAAAGAAGTAGGATCGTCATTAACTACTAATACTTTATTTATCATAGATTTTCGTTTTATAATAATTAATAATTGTTTAGCTGTTTCTTTGTATTCCGTAAGCATAATTACCTGCCTCTGTAAGACTTAAGGTAATGGTATAGTTACCTGCATTGTTTACCCGGATATTTTCTCCATTATAGTCCGGCACACCAATTTCACCAGAAGTATTATGACCAAAAACAAGGTTATTGCTATTATTAGCTCTTAAACGGAAACTACCCTTTGCCAGGTTGGCGGTAATGCTCCATGATAAACCACTTGCATCGGGTTTCATACAGAGGTCAGCATTGGCATCATTTGATACAGCGCTGCCGTTCAATCCCCAACAGGCAATCTTGGTATATACCCAGGTATTATTATTCATATTTACTTTTAACCGGTAGGCTCCTGCACCGCCAAAAATGGAGAAGACAGATCCGCCAAATCCTATTTTATCTGAACCAATATAATTATATGTCACTTTAGGATCCCATTCAGTAGTGCCTTTCACCATTAAAAATTGAGTATAAGGGTTGGTGAAATTGATATACCCTTCATACTCTCCCGATTGTGAAGTGGCAACCACTTTTGGCGCAGTAGGCAATTTCCACTCCTGGTAATTACCGGGGATCCTGATGATATGTGCGTTATCATATTCCTTATGATCATGGTAAGTGGTAACCTGCAATGCCATAGCATCTGAGTAAACAGCTTGTGATACATGAGGGGCTTCCTGTTTTACCCGCAGGTCCACCATGGCATCAGCACCGGCATTGATAAGTTTACGCATCTGGCTGTTAAATTCTTTTACAGTAAAAGCTATTGCCGTGCTGTTGCTGGAACCGATGGCAACCGCATCTTCAAAGCTTGTTCCCCTGATAGCTGCTTCCACTGTGTATTTTATATTTTCGTCACCTGCATTTTTGCCCCCTTCCCAGTTTAAGGTAACAGCAGTATTAGATTCATTGCCTTGTAACAAAACCAATTTGGAGGTAGAAATATGGAAACTTAATGGCTGAGGCGGAAAATTAACAGGTACCCTATTACCCATATCCTTACTACATGAAACAAAGAATATAGAAACCACACTGAACAAAAATAACTTTACAAATACTTTCATTTCAGGTAATGTCATTGCTGTTAATTGCATTTTCATATAAAAAAAATTTGCGGGTACAACTAAATTTTATCTCTCCGTTGATGATTCAAAGAGATGAAATCCTGTACCCGAAAAGAATAGTGGCAATTATGAAAAAACGGTAGGTGTGAGAAATAAAAAGAGTAACAGGAACCAGCCTAAAACAATAATAACATAACCCTTAGTCGGGTAACAGATAAGCAGGAAACTGTAGTAGGAAATCTATGTGCCTGCTAATAAATCGTCACAATCGGATAGGAGCACAATAGAAAAAGTGCCTTTCATACTGCTTATCCCTGCGAAGCAGTATAAAAGGGAATAAAAAAAATCCCGCTCGTTTTTATTGAGCGGGATAGGAAACAATGTATAAAAAAAGCCAATCAGCCGGTTTTTTGTGGTAGAACAACTTCAAAACTGGCTCCTTTACCGGGTTCTGAAAAAATCTGTAAAGTTCCCTTCATCCCTTCTATCAGGTGTTTTACCAGGGCCAGGCCAAAACCAAATCCCTGCTCGCCGCCGGTACCATCAGTAGTGGTTGAAACGCCATTCAGTATAGAACTGATAGCAGATTCGCTTAATCCGACACCTGAATCTTTAACCCTGATTTTTAAAAGATGCTGCAATTGTCCGGTCACTAATTCAAGATCTACCGTAATATTTCCCTCGCTGGGTGTAAATTTCATGGAGTTGGAAATAAGATTGCCTATAATCTGTAAAAGTTTATTTTTCAAAAAAGGTATTTTTTCTGAACCACCTATAACATTTACGGAAAAATGTATCTGCTTATTTACAGCCTGGGGGGCATATAATTTTTCCAGTTTACTTTGTAAGGTGGATAGATTTAACTGATGGCTTTGTAATGCGCCCCCAGGATTACTCACTTTCTTTTCGATACTCAGTATTTCATCTGCCAATTCCAGCAGGGAATTACCACTTTTCTGAATGAGACCGATAAACTCCAGCACTTCCTCCATCTTATTACTATCCCCCTGCTCACTGATAATCTGTGCAAGGCCAATGATTCCACCCAAAGGTCCGCGTATATCATGTGCTACTTTTTTCTGGGTTTCTGTGGCGTCTTTAACTTTTGACTGAAGATGCTGAATAACTCTAAAAGCAGTTAACCTGTTTACAATTTCACTGGCGATAATCTTTAATAATTCAACTTTTTCGGGTGAGATCTCCTTTCCAACTTTATCCAATACGCACAATGCGCCAAGATTGTAGCCATCGTTTGTTTGTAAGGGAATACCAAAATAGTAGGTAAGGTTTGGTGCACCAGCTACATAAAATTTATCTTTAAAACGATCATCCGCTGTAAGATCTTTTACTTCAAAACTTTCTTTGGATACAATGGTATATTGGCAAACAGAGTCTTCTCTCGGCATCTGTTCTATGGGTAATCCAAAATTAGAGACTGACCATTGTGTAAAAGAATCAATAAGGTTTACCAATGAAATTTCAGTTCCGGCAACTTTGGCCGCTAATTTGGTAAGGTCCTTAAAACTATCCTGCAAACCTGCATAATCCAGGTCATATTCCGATAATTCTGTGATACGGGCCAGTTCATTTTCTGGCATAGGGGCAGCATGACTCATTTCTGATAATTAGGATTTAATAGAAAAAATAGTAAATGGATAAGGGATCAGATTAGTTTTGTATCTACCGCGTATTTGATAAGTTCCATATTATTATGAAACCCCATTTTTTCAAAAATACGGGAGCGAAAGGTACTGATGGTATTGGTACTTAAGATCAATTGTTTAGCGATATCCGAAATAGATTTACCGGATGCCAGAAATTTAAATACTTCAAATTCACGGTCGGATAGGTTTTCAACAGAACGGCTGTTGGTGCTGTTTTCAAAAGCATCGGCCAGTATATCGGCTACATCAGGACTCAGGTATTTTCTGCCTGATAACACCTGGTTTACAGCTTTCACCAGTTCAAGGGTAGCAGCACCTTTGGTGAGGTAGCCGGAGGCTCCTGCTTTTATGGCCCTAACGGCATATTGGTCAGGAGCATGCATGCTCAATATAATTACAGGAGTGGATGGCGAATGTTCCTTAATTTTCTTAATGGCATCAAGACCTGAATCTCCCGGCGGCATTGAAATATCACAAATAATTACATCCCATTTGCTTTTATATACCAGCTTCATCAGGTCCACTGAATCAGATACATCCATAATTTCTGCAAAAGGATAAGCTTCTGTAAGCAACATCTTAATGCCTTCTCTAACTATGGTATGGTCATCGGCAATTAAGATTCTCATAATATCCTATTTAGAAAAATATACTAAAACAGTCTGGAAAATTAACGCTTTCTATACTAAGATACCCAATTTATCGCAGTTTCTGAAAATCATCTTATAGGCAATTCTTAATCGTGTACAAGGGCTTTATCTACTGCATATTTTATTAGTTCCATATTATTATGAAACCCCATTTTTTCAAAAATACGGGAACGGAAAGTGCTTACACTATTGCTGCTTAATAGTAATACTTTAGCTATATCTGACACTGCTTTTCCGGATGCCATTAGTTTAAATACTTCAAATTCCCTGTCAGACAAATTCTCCACTGAAAAACCAGCATTACTGTTTTCAAATGAATCTGCCAGCACACATGCAACATCTTCGCTCAGGTATTTTTTACCTGACAAAACCTGGTTAACCGCTTTTACAAGTTCAAGGGTAGCGGACCCCTTGGTTAAATAACCTGCAGCTCCCCCTTTAATAGCTCTTACTGCATATTGATCTGGTGTATGCATACTCAGAATAATAACCGGCGTAGTAGGCGAATGATCCTTGATCTTTTTAATGGCGTCGAGACCCGAATCGCCGGGTGGCATAGAAATATCACAAATAATTACATCCCATTTGCTTCTCTTTACTTCTTTCATCAGGTCGGTTGCATCTGCTACATCTGCAATTTCCGCTATCGGATACGCTTCCTGAAGAACCATTTTAATTCCTTGTCTTACAATTGTGTGATCATCTGCGATTAATATCTTCATAGTTCTATTTGTTTTTAGGAATCACTGCACAAACGGTAGTTCCCTCAGTGGCACTGCTTTCAATTTCCAGGGTACCCTGCATTGATATGGCACGTTCGCGTAAACCAACCAATCCCAATGTGTTTTTTCGTTGGCTACTGTCAAAACCCTTCCCGTTATCCGTAATAATCAGGTATTGGCTATTTTCATCTTCCCTGGTAAAAACCAGTACGCTGCTTGCTTTGGCATGCCGCATCACATTCGTTAATGATTCCTGTGCTATACGGAACAATTCGGTTTTTGTATGCATGCTCAGGTGTGCATCATCAAAGCCAGGTTCAAAACTGCACTGGATTCCGTTCAGGTTCTGGAATTCGGCGCAATGCCATTTTAATGCTGCGTTCAAACCAAAATCATCCAGTACGCTGGGACGCAAACTGGAAGCGACCTTCCTAACAGTACTTATCAGTACCTCAATAGTTTTGTTGGCATGCTCAATCCGTTTGTTAGCCGCCGCGTCCAATCCCGTTAGTTTAATACTTAGCCAGTCAACATCTATTTTTAAAGCAGTAGCCAGCTGCCCCATCTCATCATGAATTTCTCTTGCCATGTATTTCCTCTCTTCCTCTCTTATATTCTGAAGGTAAGTAGACAGTCTTTTTAGCTCACTGTTTTTTTGCTTTAATTCTTCTTCAGCCATCTTTCTCTCTGTAACATCTCTTTCTATGGCAATAAAATGCGTATAGACATTATTTTCCTTCGCAACAGGAACGATGGATAGATTGACCCAGAATTCTTCTCCGTTTTTTTTATAATTAATTATTTCAATGTTGCAGGGCTCATATCTTTTCATGGCGTCTTTTAACCGGGCAAGTTCTTTTCTGTCTGTTTTTGGCCCCTGTAATATCCTGGGAGTTTTACCTATGATTTCTTCCCTGCTGTATCCTGTCATGGCAATAAAAGAATCGTTCACATACGCTATACGCGGGCCTTTGTCATCTATGGGTTCTGCTTCCGTTATTAAAACGCTGTCTGTTGTATTTGTAATTACTGACTCGAGTAATTTTAGCTGTTCCTCTTCTTTTCTTTTGGTCGTATTATCATGCATAGCGCCAATCATACGAATGCCTTTTCCATTTTCATCTCTTATAACAATACCCCTGTCCAGTATATACGCATATTCACCATTGGCTTTACGATACCGGTACTCATCCATCCAGCTATTCTTATTACTATTGATAACTGCATGAATACCGCTAACTACTCTTTCTACATCATCTTCATGCAAATGGTTGGTCCGGGAGTGAATATCATACGTATTGTTTTCAATTTTGTATCCAAAAATATTTTCATAACCATCTCCCCAATAAAGAGTGTCAGTAATAAGGTTCCAGTCCCAGATAGCATCAAAACTGGCTTTTGATGCGTATTCAAAACGCTCATTGGATAATAGTAACTGCGCTTCAATATTTTTTTGAGCACTGATATCAGTACCGATGCCTACCAATCCTAAAGACTCTCCTTTCTCAGTAAGTAGCGGCATTTTACTAACCAATAGCCACATACGTTCACCACTTGGTAAAAGTATTTCCCGTTCTTTCCGCATGGATGGCTTTCCACTACTGATCACTCCCATATCATTTTCATATCCTATTATTCCCCTTGCACCCGGAAAAATTTCCAGATCTGTTTTGCCAATCACTTCCGCTTCAGAGGATATATTCATGAAACCAAGATCAACAGGATTACTGATGAGTTTGCGCCCTTGCGCATCCTTTACAAAAATGGCATCGGGCATATTATCAATGAGTGTGCGAAGCAGGTTTCTTTCGGCTTTTATTTTTTCCTCGGCTTCTTTTTGCATAGTAATATCCCTGAAATTATGCACCACTGCCTTCACCGCGGGGTCATAGAGTAAATTGGTGGCAATTCCATCCATCCAGCGCCAGCTTCCATCCGCGTGCCTGTGACGCCACTGGGCCTTTACTGAACCTCCTTCGTCCATCAAAAGTTCAGACAGAACCTTTTTTATTAGAGGCAAATCATCCGGATGAACGGAGGCAAGTGGAGATAATTTTACTCTGTCTTCTGCTTTATAGCCTAATACGGCTTCTATAGAAGGACTCATATAAAGAAGTTTGCCATGCGCATCATGCATGGCAATAATCTCACTACCTTTTTCAATTAAAGAACGAAAAAGTAATTCACTATTCTGTAAGGTTTTTTCTACAGATTTTCTTTGGGTTATATCATGTGAGGCCCCAATCATGCGAATCGCTTTCCCGTTAGTGTCACGAATAATATTGCCCTTATCATGTACATAAGCATATTCTCCATCCTGTTTTAGGAACCGGTATTCATCTTCCCAATAATTCTGCAAGGGATCGTTTAAAATGTAATTCCGTTTTCTGGTAACTTCTGCCCAATCTTCCGGATGTGCATTTTTATTCCAGTAATGATCTACCTCATCAGGCTCCCATCTATCATATCCAAAACCCTGTTCAAGACACTTTCCATCCCTAATCACTTCATTGGTTATTAAGTTCCATTCCCAGATACAATCATTAGTAGCTTTGGCTATCATAGTATGCCGCTCATTACTGAGACGTATCATATTTTCTGTTTGCTTACGCTGTGTAATATCCCTGATAAAAGCGCAGAAGAATTCTTCATTGCCCTGTTTTATAGGCAAAACAGTTAACTCAATAGGAAACTGGATACCTTCCCTGTTAATAGCGCTTAATTCAAGCAATACATTTAATACATTCCCCTTTCCTGTTTTCAAATAATTCTCCATGCCCTTTTCATGCATTTTTCGATAAGGATCAGGGATAATGATCTCAGACAATAGACGCCCCATCACTTCTTTTTCTTTCCACCCAAATATTTTTTCGGCCTGAGGGTTCCAGAAGGTAATCAACCCTTTTATATCGATACAGATTATGGCATCCAGAGCCGCGTTCATGATCAAGCTTCTTTTTTCTTCATTGTCTTCATTTTCCCTCGTCAATTCTTCAATAGTAGTCAGCAGTTCTTCCTTTGTTTGATTGATAAGTGGTATAGAAGGTTTAGAAGCCATACAAATTTTTAAAGGAAACAACTACCTAAAATATAGGTAAGAAATGTTAGTATAAAAGTTGACTTACATTTTTTAAAAATACTTATTATGTAAAATTAATGGCATTCTTGTACTGCTTGTGTCAAACTAACCTACCCAATAATAAGAGGCATTAAATAAGATGATTATCAATGGCGTATTTAATAAGTTCCAGGTTATTATGAAAATCCATTTTTTCAAATATTCTTGATCGGAATGTACTGATTGTATTATTACTTAAGCCAAGCTCTTTTGCCACTTCAGAAATTGTTTTGCCGGATGCCATCATTATAAAAACTTCATGTTCTCTTTCGGAAAGGTTCAATATACTTTTCTGCGGATTTTTATTTTCAAATGCTTCTGCTAACACATTCGCTACTTCGGGAGTTACATATTTTTTTCCGGAAATTACCTGGTTCACAGCATTAACCAGTTCCAGGGTTGCGGCACCTTTGGTTAAATAGCCCGATGCGCCAGCTTGCATTGCCTTTACCGCATATTGCTCAGGGGCATGCATACTTAACATGATTACCGGTACAGAAGGTGTTTGGGCCTTAATTTTTTTAACTGCGTCAAGACCCGAGTCACCAGGAGGCATAGAAATATCTGAAATAATTACATCCCATTTTTTGCTAAACGCAAGACTCAGCAATTCCTCCGAATCTGATACATCTACAATATCAGAAGTGGGATAGGCTTCTATCAATAACATTTTGATGCCTTCTCTTACAATCGTATGATCATCTGCTATCAAAATTCTCATAAACTAAACAGTATTAATAGGTATTATAATACAAATGTTTGTTCCTTTTCCCGGAACGCTTTCCACGTTTAAGGTACCGTTAATGGAAAGCGCCCGCTCGCGCATGCCGATTAAGCCGAGCGTATTCTTCTTCTGCTTAGTATCAAATCCCTTTCCGTTATCACTAATACACATGCGAATGCCGTCTTTTGTATCCTGTATATTTACCAACACCCTAGTAGCAGCTGCATGCCGCATAATATTGGTAAGCGATTCCTGGCAAATACGGAATAACTCGGTTTTTATTTCTACAGCGAGTTCCTCATCATCATATATTTGTTCAAATTCGCAGTCAATTCCATTAACAGAAGCAAACTCTTTACATTGCGAGGCCAGTGCAGCATTTAAGCCAAGCTCATCAAGCATACTGGGACGTAAGTCAGACGCAATCTTACGGATGGTATTAAGTAACAGATCTGCAGTTGAAGATGCATGCTCAATTCTTTTTTTAGGCCCTTCTGTTACATCCGGTAGCCGGAGTCTTAACCAATCAATATCCATTTTAACTACAGAGGCTAACTGTCCCAACTCATCATGCACTTCTCTTGCCAGCATTTTCCTTTCTTCTTCCCGTATACTTAACAGATGTTTTGAAAGATGCTTTAGCTGGTCATTTTTTTCAATCAGTTCTTCATCTCTTTGTTTACGTTGGGTTATATCCCGGCTGATGCCTACTAATCCGGTAATGTGGTTGTTTTCATCCTTGATAGGAATTTTGGTAGTTAGCAGCCAGCGCCTGTTACCGTTGGGTTCACCAATAGGCTCTTCGCGGTTAATGATTGACTGGCCGGTTTGTAATACCAGGTGATCATCTTCCAGAAATTCTTTAGCAATATTTTCTCCTAAAAGTTCTACTATCGTTTTGTTGATGGTCTGCTCTTCAGAACGGAAACCCATCAGTTCTACATTGGCTTTGTTATTGATTAAATGGCGCGAATCTTTATCTTTTACATAGATATAATCAGGCAGGTTATCGATTAAAATACGTAACAATTTTCTTTCTTTGGTTAGGGTATCTTCCATTTTTTTTCTTTCGCTAATATCAACCGTGATACCACTTAACCGGATGGGCTCATCATTATCTACTTCAACCTTAACAATATCCGCGAGCCATATTACACGGCCATCGGAAGTAAGCATCCGGTATTCAAATTGATAATTTTTTTTCTCGCTAATACATTTGTGGCAGTACGCAACCACCCTATCACGGTCTTCGGGATGCAGGTGAGATGCCCAAAAACCAGGCTCATGGAGCCAGTTCCATGAAGGATAGCCCAGTAACGTTTCGGCGTACTTACTAATATAAATAGCTTGAAAAGTATGCACATCTGCTTCCCACACAATTCCTTCTATCGTATTTACCAGTGAGGTAAATTTCTCCTGTGTTTTTTTATTAGCTTCTTCAAATAATTTTCTTTCGGTAACATCCTGCATGGCGCCAATCATGCGTATCGCTTTTCCTTCAGTATTCCGGATAATGATTCCTTTATCTTCTACAAAGGCATAGCTACCATCCGCTTTTTTGTATTGGTAAGCACTTTTCCATTTAAGCTCATTACCTAAGAGACATTCATTAATATGATCAAAGACCCTTTTGCTGTCGTCAGGATGAATATTATCAAACGAGTCAATATGATTTTCAACTTTATCCGGAATTTTATAACCAAAAATTTTTTCATACCCCTCACCCCAGTAGAAATGATCATGCAGGATATCCCAATCCCAGATAGCATCTGAGGTTGCTTTTGTTACAAACTGGTACCGTTCATTGCTTTCTTTTAGTGCAGATTCTGCCCGCTTACGATCGGTAATTATTCTCCCGATACCCAATAATCCGCTGATATCTCCAGTTTCATTGCGGATGGGTACTTTGGAAGTAAGTATGGAAACCTCTGTACCATTTTCATCAATAAAAGATTCTTCACGATTAAAAATAGGCTTACCGGTTTTGATCACCTCCATATCATCCAAATATCTACTAATGCCAATAGTTTCCCCATAAATATCCAGATCGGTTTTACCGATAATATCCTCTTTACTTCTGCTCCCCATTAATTGCATATCCACCTTGTTGGTAATAATTTTACGACCCAACATATCCTTGATATAAATAGAATCAGGTAAATTGTCTATCAAGAGGCGAAGCTGGTTACTTTCTGTATTCAATTTAATTTCTGCCAGCTTACGTTCAGTAATATCCTGCACAATACCGTATAACTTCACAATTTTACCCTCTTCATTTTTCAATACTTCTCCCACAGAATAATGATAGGCTGAAGGCTTACAGGTTAAACTCAGTTGCAGATCGAGCTCATAATTGGTACCTGCTTCGAGTGCCGCTTTTATAGCATTTCTCAACAATGTATCATTAGGTGTGTATAGAGAAATAAATTCTTCCAACTGAGGCGGCCCTGTGGCAGGATCTTTTGCGAATAAACGGAATAATTCATCCGACCAGGTTATTTTACCTGAGCTGCAATCGAATTCCCAATCGCCCACACTTCCTACATGCTGCGCAATTTTCATTCGACGTTCATTATCGGCTATTATTTTTCTGACATTGTTTCTTTCAGTAATATTTCTTGCAACACCCAGTAGCAGAATTGGTTCACCATTCGCATTAAATACTGGTGTCAGTTTTGTTTCTATAACAATGTGACCAATTGGCAAAGTAACCTCCTCTTCATAAATAATCGTTTTTCTTTCCTTAATGGCCCTGTTATATTTACTGATAGCGAATTGTGCAGCCTGTTCGGGTAATATTTCCTCAACCGTCTTACCAATCAACTCTTCTGCTGTCAGGCCCGTAAGTTTCATGTAAGCGGGATTAACTTTTACACAACGGTATCTGTCTTTGTGTTGCGTCACTTCTACCAAAAACATAAGATCCGTGGTGTTGGTAATAATAAGGTCTGCCCCTTCGCGGCTTTTATCCCATTTT
>JBBRHM010000045.1:0-24621 GCA_038222655.1 Chitinophagales bacterium
TGAAAAAATATATTTCAGAATATATTGCCACCTTTATTTTGATCTTTTGTGGAACAGGGGCCATGACGATTGATGAAGTAACCCAGGGTACCGTGAGCCATGCAGGAATAGCTATTACTTTCGGATTAATTGTGATGGCTATGATTTACGCTTTCGGTGAGATATCCGGTGCGCATCTTAATCCTGCTGTTACACTTGCCTTTGCAGTAAACAGGTCTTTCCCATGGCGTGAAGTTTTTCCTTATGTGGTTAGTCAGGTAGCTGGCGCTTTTACGGCAAGTATTGTTTTACGCTTACTTTTCCCAACTTCTGTTTTTTTAGGAAGTTCGCTACCCGCGAATAATCCCATGCAATCGCTGGTATTAGAGAGTATACTAAGTTTCATTTTGATGCTGGTAATATTACAGGTATCAAAAGGTTCAAAAGAACAGGGTTTATTTGCCGGCGCAGCTATTGGTTCTGTAGTATTATTAGAAGCTATGTTTGCAGGACCCATATCGGGGGCATCTATGAATCCGGCCAGGTCTTTAGCGCCTGCCATCATTAGCGGGCATAGCGAACACCTGTTTATTTATCTTGTTGCGCCTGTTTCAGGTTGTATGCTGGCAGTGATAATTCATCAATTTCTAAAAAAATAAATCATGGAAAAAAAGAAACTACTTTTTGTTTGTGTTGAAAACAGCAATCGCAGTCAGATGAGCCAGGCATTTGCCATAATGCATGGTGGTTATAATGTGGAAGCATTTAGTGCTGGCAGCAAGCCCAGTGGCATTGTAAATCCGAAAGCCATTGCAGCCATGCGCGAACTGGGCTATGACCTTAGTAAACATGACAGCAAATCTTTACAAGAAGTAGAAGCGTATGCGCCTTTTGATGTAGTAGTAACCATGGGCTGTGGTGATGCCTGTCCATGGATGCCCGCAAAAAAATTTATTGACTGGCAAATACCTGATCCAAAACATATGGAACCAGCAGCGTTTAATGAAGTGCGTGACCTGATTAGTGATAAAGTAAAAATGCTACTGGCAGATTTATGATTTTTTATCATCAGTGCCGATGAGTCCTTCAATAATAGAAGATACTACACTCACAATAAAACTGAATAATAATGCCGAGAACCAACTGTCAACTGTAAACCCTGTTACCAGACCCGCAGCGATTTTTACAATGATGATATTGATCACCAGCAGAAAAAGACCGAGCGTAACGATGGTAATGGGTATAGTAAGAAGAATAAGGATGGGTTTGATAAAGCTATTCAGCAGGCCAAGTACCACTGCTACAATCAGTGCCGTAACCGTACTATCAATATGAACACCTGATAAAAGATACGCTGCTAAAAGAACCGCTACTGCGGTGGCAATCGTTTTTATAAAAAACTTTCCCATAAAATTCTATTTGTCTCCTAAATTACCGAATAAATATCGAACAAACGAACATGGAATAAATAGGCGCTTCTTATCGTCCACCTCGTTATTTGTGACAGTAAACTTTGTTTGTCTTAGCCTATAAGAAGGAAGCCAGTTTAAAATTCAAGTTTACATACTTTACTTTGCCGCTGCATTTATGCCGTGGTAATCGGTATTTTTTTTGGGGGCCTGCTACACTACCACCAATTCATAAAAATCTTCCGGCTTCAGGTATTGTTTGGCCAACGCCTGTATCTCTTCGGCGGTAATGGTTTTTACAATGCGTATGCTGTTGTAGAAATATTCTTCTGTAAGGTTATTGAGTATATAATTTTTCCAGCGGGCAATTATCTGAAAGGGACCATCCAAATCACCAAGCAATGAACCGATCATATAATTACGAACCAGGTGCATCTCTTCTTCAGGCACCGTTTCATTGCAAAGGATAGCCATCTCCTTATATACTTCTTCAATGGTTGCATCGCAAACATCGCGACCGGCTTCAGTACTGATCATCCACGCCGTATCATGAATATGGTTTTGCAGGTAGCTGTGAATGCCATAGGTATAACCCTTGTCTTCACGGATATTACTCATTAGCCGCGACCCAAAAAATCCACCAAAAATATTATTCAATACCTGCACCCTCGAAAAATCAGGATGTTGGCGGTTTGGAAAGGGACGTGCCATGCGTATTGCTCCCTGCACACCATTGGTATCATTGATGATACTGTATTTTTTACTATCAGCAGCCTGGCGGTTATACAACGGCTCTGGCAGTGCCGCTTGATTGAAAGGAAGACCACCAAAAACCTGATTCAATTGTTGTGCAAGGTCTGCAGGTGGTTTACCCGCAACAAATACAAGACATTTTCCTTCTGTATAAAATTTTTTGTAAAATTCGATCAGCTCACCACACTGCAACTGGTCATAATCAAGTGTAGAAGTATAGCGACCATAAGGATGATGAAAGCCATACACATATTCATCAATAAGGCGGTTAGCAATGAAGTCGCATTTTTTAAGATTCACCTCCAGTCTTTGTTTTTGATTCTGTTTGTAGATAGCCAGTTCTTCTTCGGGAAAGATGCTTTCCATCATCAGTTCTGCAACAACGGGTAATAATTGCGTAAGGTGCTTGTTCAGGCAATGCAGGGTTATGGTTGCGGTTTCGTTATAGCAGCTACGGTTCAGGTACGCTCCATGAAATTCAAAATATTCATTGATCGCAAATGCATTTTTTTGTTTCGTGCCATTCTTCAGCATGAAATTAGTAGTGGCGGCAACAATATTTTTTTGTTCATACCAGTTACCTGCATAGAAAACCCATTCTATCATCAATACATCCTGAGCGCCTGCATCAATACTGTATACAGGTACCCCATTATCCAGTGTAATAAAATCATAGGGCTTTAACTGCAGTTTCATATCCACTGCATCAATAATTTCCGGCGCTGTCTTTCTCTTGTCCATGGCTACTTTCGGTAATATAATAATGTATTGCTGTTATCTTTACGAAACAGTTCTTTACTGTATTTACTGATATCTTCTACCGTTACTTCGTGGTACCTCGTAAGCTCGGTATTCATCAATGATGCATCGCCCAGCAGTTCGTACATACCCAGACTGTTGGCGCGGCTCATGACACCCATATCTTCAAAGGCAATAATACTTTCTGTTTTGTTTTTTACTTTCTCCAGTTCTGCATCACTTACCGGCATGGCCAGCATTTTTTCTATTTCTTCATCGACAGCTTTTTCTGCTGCTTCCATCGCCACACCTTTTACCAGTTTTCCTTCAACTGCCACCAGGCCTGTATCTACGCTGCCAAAATGATAACAATCCAGGTTGGAGAATAATTGCTTTTCTTTTACCAGTGATTGAAATAAACGAGATGATCCGCCGCCACCTAAAATTTCCGTGAGCAGATCAGTAACATAATACCCTTTGTCCAGCCGGGCATCCATATGCCATGTTTTGATAAATGCATCCAACGGTACATCCGCATGAACTTCAGATCTGCGGGCCTCAGTTTGCCGGGGCTCCTGCGGTAGCTGCCGGTTATATTTTTCTCCCATCGGAATATCCCCAAACCATTTCTGCGCCAGTTGTTTTATATTTTCTGTATCTACATGACCGGCCACAACCAGTACCGCGTTTACCGGCCGGTAGTGTTTAAAGAAAAAATGTTTTACATCATCGATATGGGCATTTTCTACATGACTCAATTCTTTACCAATCGTCATCCAGCGGTAAGGATGTACTGTATAGGCCAGTTCCCGCATTTTATGCCATGTATCGCCATAGGGTTTATTGATATAGTGTTCTTTAAATTCTTCAATTACCACTTTCTTCTGTACCATCAGGCTTTTCTGACTGAATGCAAGACTAAGCATACGATCACTCTCCAGCCAGAAAGCCGTTTCAATATTTTCTGCGGGTAACTGGCAGTAGTAATTGGTAAGATCGTTGGTTGTGTAGGCATTGTTCTCTCCACCCGCTCTTTGCAGTGGTTCATCATAATCCGGTATATTGATACTGCCGCCAAACATTAGGTGTTCGAATAGGTGGGCAAAACCGGTTTGGGCCGGATTTTCATCTCTTGCACCCACATCATACGTAATATTCACAACGGCCATGGGGGTAGAATGGTCCTCGTGCACCAGTACCCGTAAGCCATTATCCAGGATAAAACGGTTGTATTGAATCATATCGTTTATTAAAAAGAAGGTGCAAAATAGGGCATTGCCTAAAAACTAACGGAGGAATATTGAAGAAAGCTACCGGCGAATGTCTTTTACATCAATGGTGAGAACGAGGGGCTTCTGGTCGCGGAACACCACCACTTTTATTTTGCCAATACTGTTCTGAAAAAGATTTTTATACGTCTGGATATTTTTTGAGGCATTGGTTTCTACCGAAAATATAATATCGCCGGGCAGAAAACCAGCCTTATCGCCGGGTGATCCTTTCATAATATCAATTACCCGTATCTCGCCATCCAGCAGGTAAATGCCGAGGCCGGTATAGGAATAATCAAATGATTCTGTAAAATGACTGTTGGGCTTCAGGTGTATGCTCTGTTCGGGATAATTGAGTATTACGTTAAAGCGGCGCAGAATATCATTTCCAATTATCCCGCCAAGCAATGGATAGGAAGTAACATTGAAATCATCTTCAAACACATGAATGGGCACCCGTTTGAATTTATATGGACCAATCTTTACCTCTTTTGCAACGGCAATTGTCATTTGTCTTTTACCGCCCAATCCTTCCGCCTGGGTTGGATAAAATTTTCTACTTTTTTTAAAGACGGTACTGTCGTCCACAAAATCTTTTGACAACAGGAAACTTAATCCGGCCCCTGTATCAAAAATGAAACGGCTGTTTATGATCCTTTCATCGTTAATGGAAGCACTTTGCAGGGGAAGCGTGGAGAAATTAGGTTTCAGGAGGTATCCTCCTTTGGGATATTTGAAGGTTCCGGGGGTATATATTTCTAAAACGAGGTTATCATAATCCAGCCGTACAATGTATCTTCTTAAAAAGCTATACCCAATGATACCATCGATCTTAACCCCATATACACTGGTAAGCAGCTCATAATCGTTGATATGAAAATCAAGATGCTGCACCTGCAGTCCTTTAAACCGTAACTGGTGATCATAGGCAAATTCCACCATTTTGATACCGCCAATACCCCGGATAGTTTTTTCGCTTTTTTCAATTTTCAGGTTCAGGTAATTGGCAGTAACCGAATCCAGCGAAATACCGCCACTTCCCGTATCAAAAACAAAATTGAGTGAATCTGGAAAATTATCTAACTGCGCTTTCAAAATAATGATTCCGCCGCTTATCTGGGTAAAGGGAAATTTAGCAATCAGTTTTGATTGCGGGGGAACAAATTCCTCCTGCGCATTGCCTGTTAAACAGATGCAAGCCAAGGCAAAAGCAAGATAGATCAGTTTCATGCAGACTCAAAATAAGCTAAAAATAGATGATACGTGCCTCATAAGTACCAAGTTGCTTGGTGATACATAAACGGCAAGCAGGCTGTATGGTAAATAAGCCCTTTTTGATGTAGCGCCAATAATCTTATCGTACTACCTTTGCCGTCTTAAACCAATGTGTGGAATATGGAATTAGCCGACCTGTACCAGCGAGCCCTTCAATTTGAATTCTTAAGCATAGAAGAGGGTATCTACCTTTTTGAAAATGCCCCCCTTACCGAACTCATGTGGGTGGCTGATGAACTGCGCAAAAAACAGGTACCACACAGTAAAGTAACCTGGCAGATAGATCGTAATGTAAATACGACCAATGTTTGTATAGCCAATTGTAAATTCTGTAATTTCTACAGGATACCTGGTCATCCGGACGCTTACATTACCGATATGCCCACTTACCGCAGAAAGATTGAAGAAACCTTTCAATATGGTGGCGACCAGTTGTTATTACAGGGCGGCCATCATCCTGACCTAGGTCTTGACTTTTATACAAAAACATTCCGCGCCATCAAGCAGGAATATCCAACCATTAAACTTCATTCACTCGGACCACCGGAAGTAGCGCATATATGCAAGCTGGAAAGGATGAGTCACCACGATGTACTGAAAGCTTTACAGGAAGCCGGTCTTGATTCTTTACCCGGTGCAGGAGCAGAAATATTAGTGGATCGTGTGCGCAGGCTGATTTCGAAAGGTAAATGCGGTGCTGATGAATGGCTTGATATTATGCATGAAGCCCATAAGCTCAATATCACCACCAGCGCAACCATGATGTTTGGCCATGTAGAAACACTGGAAGAACGTTTTATACATCTTACCCGTATCCGCGAAGTACAGAGCCGTAAGCCGGAAGGAGCCAAAGGGTTCCTGGCATTTATTCCATGGACCTTCCAGGATGTGGATACATTGCTGGCGCGGATCAGGGGCGTACATAACCTTACCACACCGGATGAATATATACGTATGATAGCCATCAGCCGTATTATGCTGCCGAATGTGAAAAACATACAGGCCAGCTGGTTAACCGTGGGCAAGCAAACAGCGCAGATCTGTTTACATGCCGGCGCCAATGATTTCGGAAGTATTATGATTGAAGAAAATGTAGTGAGTGCCGCAGGGGCACCCCATCGTTTTACCTATAAGACTATACAGGATGCCATCAGCGAAGCCGGTTTCGAACCACAGCTCAGAAACCAGCAATACGAATGGAGAGCGATACCGGAAACTATCCAGGAACAGGTAATTGATTATTAAGAGTGGATTCGCGAGGGTGAACGGGCAAGGGTTATTTGTGAGTAGTTTACCCGCCAGTAATGACTATTGCCTGTTCACCATTACCCATTAACTACTCATCCCCTAAGGTTTTTTTTATTGTTTTGTAACATTGTGATTGCAGCTGCGTATAACTATCATACAGGGCAACTATTCCGAATTTTACTGCTGTTATGACTGAGAAAGAATACAATCAATGTGTGAATCAATATGCCGATAATGTGTACCGCTTTATCGTGAAAAATCTTCGTCATGAAGAAGATGCCCGCGATATTGTGCAGACTGCTTTCGAAAAATTATGGCGCAACAGGGAGATTGTGGAATCTGAAAAATCAAAAGCCTATTTATTTACGGTGGCGTATAACCAGATGATAGACCATATCCGTAAAAACAAACGCATACAGTTAAAAGAAGATTTTACAGAAGACCCCAGGATACAGCACCAGGCTGATACCCATCTTAAGAAAACATTGATGGAAGCCCTTAACCGACTGAATGAAACACAGAAAAGCCTGGTAATGCTCAAAGATTATGAAGGATACAGCTACGAAGAAATTGGCGGGATCATGGGACTGAATGAGAGCCAGGTAAAAGTATACCTGCACAGGGCAAGGCTTAGTTTGCGGAATTATTTAGTAAGCGCGGAAAATGTAAGATGAGATAATAATTATTACAACCAGTGAAATCTGACATGAACATTAACCAACATAATTACGAGGACTTTTTCCTGCTGTATGTAGATGGAGAACTATCTGCTGCAGATAAACAAACTGTTGAACAGTTTGTTCAGGCAAACCCAGGCCTCGCAGATGAGTTAGAAATGCTTCAGCAGTTAAGACTTCCGTCTGCTACTATTCTTTTTGAAGATAAAGACACATTGTACAGAAATGCATTAACCGGTATATCTGCAGACAATTATGAAGAACCCTTTTTATTGTATGTAGATAATGAACTGGATGCTGATGCTAAAGAGCAGGTAGAAACTTTTGTTTTGCAACACCCCGGCTTACAAGAAGCTTTCACGGGTTTAAAACAAACAAAATTGGCGGCCGAAAAGATTCCCTTCCCCGGTAAAAAATCTTTATACCGCAAAGAGGAAAAAGAGAAACCTGTATTCTATATGCGCTGGCAGCAGCTTATGGTTGCCGCGGCTTTTATCGGCGCAGCAGTCCTGGTATGGACATTGTTTTCCGATAATAGTGCTACAACAGACCCAACTTTTTTTCAACAAAAAACTTCTCCTAACGCGCTTAGAGAACAAAAGGCTGTAACAGCTTCAAATAATACAGGTAACCCTGTTAATGCAACAGAAACGGAGGCGGGCAAAACCAATTCCAGTGCTGCTATGCCTTTGCTGAAGGTAAAAACAAACCGTACCGGGCAAAAAAACATTCCTGCTGATAATAATATAGCAGCGTCTGAAAAAAATCTTATTACGCGCAATACTGTACAACCGGAAACAGCAATACCCAAAACCGACATGGCAATTACTGATAAAACCTATACTGAACCACAATCATCTTTACTGCCATCTTCACCGGCTTCTCTGGCAGTTGCAGACAGGGTGGAAACAAAAAATCATATAGCTGATATTGCACAAACCAATACTATCGTAGGGCCCGCTGTATATAAAGAACTGGATACAGAAGACGATAAGAAAAGTTTATACCTGGGTTCCATTGAAATCAATAAAGACAAACTCCGTGGTTTCTTCCGGAAAGCCACCAGCCTTTTTCGCGGAAAGGCCAGGGAACAGGAAGAAGATAAAATTGAGGCAACCCCTTCTTCCTCCTCAAATACCCGGTCATTAAAATAACCAGAAAAAAAGATATATGAAACGTTTAGTATGTGCAGCTGCAATCATCCTGATAGCTGGAAAAAGTTTTGCCCAGACAGATACCACTAATAAAAACACAGATACGGTAAAAGTGGGCAATTTTATTATCATCAAAAAAAATAAAGGCAATACGGTTTTAGAAAAAGATAATCGGGATTATTCATATAAAACGGAACGCCGTTACCATAGAAGAAGCAATGTAAGCACCAACTGGTGGATCATGGATATTGGGTTTGCCAATATGCGCGATAATACAGATTATAATTTTGCACAGGCCGGATCTTATTTTAAAACGCTTCGCCCCGCTGACGGTGCCGTGAACCAAAACAGCTATAAACTTAATACCGGAAAATCAAGCAACGTAAATATCTGGTTTTTCATGCAGAAACTGAATGTAATCAGTCATGTGGTAAACCTGAAATACGGACTGGGACTGGAGATGTACAATTTCCGTTATGATACTCGACTGAGTTTCAGAAGCGATCCGCAGACTTTTGTATTCAATGATTCCATCAGCTTTTCAAAGAACAAACTGTATGTTGAATACCTTACCGTTCCTTTTATGCTCAACATTAATACAACACCTGACAGCAGGAGGGGACTGAGTTTCAGCGGAGGCGTAAGTGCGGGCTACCTGCTCAACAGCCGCAACAAACAGATCAGCGGCGAACGTGGCAAACAAAAATACAAAGGCGATTTTAATTTCGAGCCCTGGCGTTTTGCTGCTATCGCAGAAATGGGTCTTGGACCAGTTCGGTTATATGGGTCTTATAGTTTAAACCGCTTGCAAAAAAACATCACCCGTGTAGAACAATATCCTTATGCGGTAGGTATCCGATTTAGCAAATGGTAATATTTTTTTCTCATGTTGTATATCCAACGCCCTCTTTCCAGGGGGCGTTCCTGCTTATAGTACTTCACCGGTAATGCTGCACCGCTAACGTTGTATTAACTTAAATTTTGGTGAATTAACCCTAATACAACATCGAAATATTTTAGCTTGGTTCTCAAATCCTTGAAACCATGATATCCTTTAAAATCAAAACCCCGCAAAACCTGTCACTTCGCGATTTCATCGCTGTGACCAACAACACTTTCCGTAAAATGACAACGCCTTTGCAAGTAACGTTACAGGGAGTTGCCACCGTAACCAATTCTTCTTTCAAAAAAATACGAACACCTTTGTATATATCGCTGCTTGGCGTGGCAGCAGTAACGAATACTTCTTTCAAGAAAAAAGTATCTATCACCACAGGGCTGGTAACAAAGAATACTTATTCGGTTTTAATCGTAAAAAATAAATATGAATTACAGATCTATGATTCCACTGGTGCATGGATCGTATCCTATCCGGTTGTTTTCGGAAACAAGGACCTGAGCGATAAATTAATCGAAGGCGACCGTAAAACACCCGAGGGCCATTTTCATATAGCCAATAAAAGGAGACATGAAAAATGGAACAGTTTTATGATGATCGATTTTCCTACTCAGGAAAGTATGCAGAAATTTAACCAGCGAAAAGCAAACCGTATCATTTCTGCTGATGCCAGAATAGGCGGCGCTATTGGCATTCATGGCACATGGCCGCATGAAGAGTATGCAATTGATCAATACCAGAATTGGACAGAAGGATGTATCAGCACAAAGAATATTTATATCCAGGAGATATTTGATCTGTTACCCGTAGGAACAAGAGTGGAGATTAAGAGATCGTAAGAGAATACGGGAGTACACTCATTAAAAAGAAAAAGCCGCAGATTCGCAGATTAGTTTTTATAGACTGCAAATCTGCGGCTTATTTTAAAAGATGATTTACTGTATTTTATCAATTCCAAAATACTTGTGCAACACTTCCGGCAAAACAATACCTTCTGGTGTTTGATTATTTTCAAGTAAACAAGCCACAATCCTCGGTAAGGCCAGTGAACTTCCGTTTAAGGAATGTGCAAATTGCATTTTTCCCTCTGCATCTTTAAACCGGCATTTCATCCGGTTGGTCTGAAAAGTTTCAAAATTGCTTACGCTGCTAACTTCCAGCCAGCGCTCCTGTGCCGCGCTGAATACTTCAAAATCGTAGGTGATGGCGCTGGCAAAACCCATATCGCCGCCGCATAACAAAAGTATCCTGTAAGGAAGTTCCAGCTGTTGCAATAATTTTTCAACATGTGTTACCATCTCCTCCAATACCTGGTTGCTTTTTTCCGGATGCACAATTTGTATGATCTCTACTTTTTCAAACTGGTGTACCCGGTTTAGTCCGCGCACATCTTTCCCAAAGCTTCCGGCTTCTCTCCGGAAACAGGGTGAGTAAGCAGTCATTTTAATAGGCAACTCTTCCGCTTTCACAATGGTATCGCGGTAAATATTGGTAACCGGCACTTCCGCAGTGGGTATCAGGTAAAAATTATCTTCTTTGGCATGGTACATCTGGCCCTCTTTATCTGGCAATTGCCCGGTAGCAAAAGCGCTGGCTTCATTTACCATGTAGGGAGGAATATATTCGATATATCCTGCAGCCGTGTTATAATCTAAAAAATACTGCACCAATGTTCTTTGCAGTTTGGCACCCCGGCCTTTATACAATGGGAACCCGCTGCCGGTAATTTTGGCGCCGGTCTCAAAATCCACCAGGTCGTATTGTTTAATAAGATCCCAATGGGGTACCGAGCCTGCCTTAAGGGTTGGCTTTACCCCACCTTGCCTTACCACTAAGTTATCTTCGGGTGTGCGGCCCTCAGGTACTTTTTCGGCAGGCAGGTTGGGTAGTATTACTAAACTATCCTGCAGTTCATTTTCTACCCTTCCCATTTTTTCTTTTAGTGGTTCCAGGGAAGCTTTCCAGCCAGCCACTTCCGTTTTTATGCCTTCTGCTTCCTCTTTTTTACCCTGCCCCATCAGTTTACCAATTTCTTTGGAAGCCGCATTCACTTTAGCCTGAGTGGCATCAAATTCGGCCTGGACTTTTTTGCGTTCATCATCCAGGGCAATAATCCTGTCAACCAGCTCAGGCTGGTTAAAATGTTTAATGGCCAGTCTTTTTTTTACCTCCGCTGTATTGTTGCGCAATACATTCAATTGTAACATATCGGGTCAATTTTGCGGCAAAGATAACTTTTGCTTCTTGATGATGGCATGCATCCGCGGTTTACCTTTGCCACATTATGCAGATCACAGATGATTTTCAACAGAGATGGTGGGCCCTTGAAGGGAGATTGATGGAACGTTTTGGTAAAAAACCCGATCTTGAAGGCGTTCTATTTTTGATAGGCATGCAGGAAACAGGATTTATCGCTGAAAAAATATCCAAAGAACAAAAGCAGGACCTGATGCATGTTGCGGTTTGTACAGTATTGGGGCAAAGCGGCTATTATTTACTGGAAGGAAAGGATGAAGAGGGATGGCCCCATTTTCAACAATTGAAGGAATTACCTGTCATGGCTGCACATGAGCAGGAGAATTTTATTAAAGACCATGTATTATTGTATTTTGAACAACAGGCATTTTAAAAAAGATTCGTTCACTCAATCGTTTTTTATCTAATATTTGCAGTACTAAAATCTATCATTCTATGAATTTTCCCGCAGATGTCCGCTACACCAAAGATCATGAATGGATCCGTTTGGAAGGTAATACGGCTACCATTGGTGTCACTGATTTTGCACAGCATGAACTGGGTGATATAGTATATGTTGATATCAACACTATCGGCAAAATGCTGACGGCTGAGGAAATCTTCGGAACCGTGGAAGCTGTAAAAACGGTTAGCGACCTGTTTTTACCAGTGGCAGGTACCATTATTGAAGGCAACCCCTTATTGGAAAAACAACCTGAGCTGGTTAATACCGATCCGTATGGCGATGGCTGGATGATAAAAATGACGGTTGCAGATACCAGCAGTGTGGAGGCATTAATGAGTCATGAAGCTTATGCCTCATTGGTTGGATAAATCCATATGTTTGCATACCCCGTATATAATTTCACAACCTAATACCCAAGCCCACCCTGCTTTTGGAAGTAGTTAAAAAATACAACGAACCCGAATTGGTACTGTTGCTAAAACAACGGAGCAAGCATGTATTCAGTTACCTGTATGATAATTATTCAGGGGCACTGCATGCAGTTATCATGAACATTGTGAGTGAGGAGGAACTGGCCAATGATGTTTTACAGGAAGTATTTGTGAAGATCTGGAAACAGATGGAAAGTTACGACAGCAACAAGGGTAGATTATTTACCTGGATGCTTAATATTGCCCGTAATGCGTCTATTGATACCGTAAGAAGCAAGGGATATCAGAACAGCCGTCAAAACCGGGAACTTACAGAAGACGTATATACATCAGGAGGCACCAGTGAAACAAAGATCGACCAGATTGGTCTGCGTAAAGTGGTACATACCTTAAAGGAGGATTATAAAGTGTTGGTTGAATTGTCTTATTTTCAGGGATACACCCAGGATGAGATTTCAAAAATGCTGGGTATTCCGTTGGGAACCGTAAAAACAAGGTTAAGAACCGCATTAATTCATTTAAGAGATATTATTAAACCATAAAGTGGATATCAAGGCTTACATAGAGAGTGGTGTGATTGAAAGCTATGTTTTAGGCATGGCAGAAACACAGGATGCTGCAGAGCTGGAGCAATTATGCCGCCAGTTTCCTGAGATAAGGCAAGCTATGGAAAATTTCGAGCTGTCTTTGGAACAAGCTGCCTTCGCCGGAGCCATTGCGCCTCCCTCTTATGTGAAACAAGAGCTTTTTACTTCATTAGCCGGTGAATTTAGTGAGCATTCACAGGAATCTTCCAAAGTAATTTCTATGTCTTCGGGATGGAACCGCTATATAGCAGCGGCTTCTGTTATATTACTTGTGGTAAGTGCCGCGATGAATGTGTACTTCTATTCGCAATTCCGCTCAACAAGTTCTGCTTACCAGGCATTACTTATAGAAAAGACCAGCCTGCTGGCAGAAAACCAAAACAGCCAGGCAAAAACGCTTGATCTTTATCAAAGTATGCAGATGATGAGCGATCCTACAGTTGCTAAAGTTTCTATGCCCGGTATTAAAGGCAAAGAAAATACGCTGGCCACTGTTTTCTGGGATACTAAATCAAGAGATGTTTACCTGCTTCCCAATAAACTTCCCCAGGCAGCTGAAGACAAACAATATCAGCTTTGGGCCATTGTTGACGGCAAGCCTGTAGATGCCGGCGTATTAGGCGTTTGTGCGGGTCTTTGTAAAATGAAAAATATTCCCAGGGCCTCCGCGTTCGCAGTTACCCTGGAGAAAAAAGGCGGTAGCCCAACCCCTTCCCTCGACCAGATGTATGTGCTGGGTAAGGTTGGCTGATTCGTATCTTTCCTCTCTAATTAATTCCTGTTGAAATTAACTGCCTTTACTCCTGCTATAGCCTGGTTAATTTTAGTATCTGTATTATTATGTTTACCGGGGTCCACCCTACCAACCCTTCCGTTTCTCGCCATCATACACGCAGATAAATGGATTCATATTGTTCTTTTCTGTTCCCTTTGCCTGTTATGTAATCGCCCCTTTCATAAAAGCAACCTATCCGGAAACAGCCTTTTGAAATGTTTTTTATTGATTACCGTATTGGGAATTTTTTATGGAACCATGATGGAATTTGTTCAGAAATACTGGATTCCTAACCGCTCATTTGAATTAGGGGATATTGTTGCGGACAGTGCAGGATGCTTACTGGCTTTAGGAATAACCCTGAAAAATTTACAGACAGGTGGTAAAAAAATTGGTCCCGATGGAAATCGGGACCGCAACCAAAACTAACTGCTTATGAGAAATTTATAAAGTGCTTTTTTAGATGATTCTACCTATATAAACGCAAAAGCTATGCCACCTGGATTACTTATTCTGTTAATACTCTCTAAAATAGATCCCCAGAGCTGTTTTTACGTTGTATGAACTTAAAAAAATCTTTTAAACAGACGCAAAATAAAGCTGTTGGTTTAAAAAAAGCTTTGTGAAGCCCCATTACAGGATATGTGGAATTGAGGAAAAAAATCATCATTTTATCCCCTTGGGTTAATAGCTGTTCTCACCTTATTTTTACATACCCTATGAGCTATTTTAACTGGAATGACAGTATTAACTTTTTAACAAAGCTCAGGCTGCAGCGATTATGGAACGCTACGAGGGTTTATAGCAGTTATCAATTAACAAGACTTACGGGCAAGCCTGTACAATGGGGTTATCCTATATCCCTTTCTTTTGAACCCACTACTTCGTGTAATCTTCGTTGCCCGGAATGTCCGAGCGGACTCAGGGCATTTACGCGGCCAACGGGTATGCTTGAAAACGGTTTTTTTAAACAGACCATTGATGAGATCCATCAAAATCTTTTATACCTTATCTTTTATTTTCAGGGCGAGCCTTATCTGAATCCTGATTTCCTGGATATGGTAAAATATGCCAGTAAAAAAGGTATCTATACCGCAACTTCTACCAATGCCCATTATCTTACTGAAGAGAGGGCGAAGCAAACAGTAGAAAGCGGGCTTGACCGGCTGATTATTTCAATAGATGGCACTACCCAGGATGTATACGAGCAATACCGGGTAGGCGGCAACCTTAACAAAGTGCTGGAGGGAACCCGCAATATGGTAAAATGGAAAAAGCAACTAAAAAGTAAAACTCCTTTTATTCTTTTCCAGTTTCTTGTGGTAAAGCCCAATGAGCACCAAATAGAGGCCATAAAAAAATTAGGCAAAGAAATAGGTGTTGACCAGGTTCGTTTTAAAACCGCACAGGTATATGATTATGAAAACGATCCGAACGGGTTAATTCCATCCAACAATACCTACAGCCGTTATAAAAAAGATGCCTCGGGTAAGATCCGGGTAAAAAGCAGTCTCAGCAATCATTGCTGGAAGCTATGGCATGCAAACGTAATAACCTGGGACGGATTGGTGGTACCCTGTTGTTTTGATAAAGATGCCACCCATCAACTGGGCAACCTGAAAATGGAGAGTTTTAAAGAAACCTGGAACAACGCTAATTACAAACAGTTTCGCAAAGAACTAATAACCAGCCGTAAGAATATAGATATCTGCGCCAATTGCAGCGAAGGCCTTACTGTTTGGGAAAACTAAGGAGTTTCTCGCCTATAGTTTGTTGTCGGGGGTTTTTACATAACTTGAGAAGCCGATGCAACGGTATTAGACCATCGACCATAAACCACAAATCTCCGAATGGGTATCGAAAAAGATATACAGCAAAATGTTTTCAGGAATGAATACCAAAAAGCTACTGTGAATATTATTTTCTCAGCCAACTGGTTGAATGAAAGAATCAAAGACTTTCTGGATACGGAAGATATTACACCCCAACAGTACAATATACTCCGCATTTTACGCGGAAGCAATAAGCCCATGAGTACTTTGCAGATACGGGAACGTATGCTGGATAAAATGAGCGACACGAGCCGCATTGTAGAACGGCTTTTAAAGAAAGGCTTGGTAGAAAAAAAAGTTTGTCCCACAGATAAACGCCTGGTAGATGTTATCATATCCCGGAAAGCCCTGCTATTACTAGAAAATTTAGATAAACAGAACAGTGAAATAGACTCTATTCTCCAGAATCTGTCGGCCGCCGAAGCAAAAAATCTTAATAACCTATTAGACAAGATGCGTGAGCAGCCTGCTAATGATCTGTGAATTATTTTCTCCCTGCTATCTAATTCTTCCTATTTTTTATAACCCTGCCTGCATAGGTTTATCTTCGTAGTATGAAGCGTATCTTTTTCTGCCTCTCAATTTTATTATTGGGTTTTTACCAGCAATTACAAGCTCAAATAAAATCACCAACTTATGAGTTTCGCGCTGTATGGGTAGCCAGCGTTGCAAATATAGATTGGCCAAGCAGCAAAAACTTATCCGTAGCTGAACAGAAAGCCGAATTTATTAAGTTACTCGATCTGCACGAGAGCAATGGTATGAATGTGATGATTGTGCAGGTTCGTCCGGCGGCTGATGCGATGTATCCTTCCTCCATTGAACCCTGGAGCGAATTTCTAACAGGAAGTCAGGGAGTGGCGCCTGTGCCCTTGTACGACCCGCTGAATTTTATGATTACTGAAACACATAAAAGAGGCATGGAATTTCATGCCTGGCTCAACCCTTATCGTGCGGTATTTAGTATGACTACTTCCTCAGTATCACCCATGCATCTTACCAAAACACATCCCGAATGGTTTCTGGTATATGGTGATAAGAAAGAAGGCTATAAAAAATATTTCAACCCAGGTTTACCGGAAGTAATGGAACATACTGCCAGAGTGGTGAAAGACCTGGTAACAAGATATGATGTTGACGGTATCCATATGGACGATTATTTTTATCCTTACCGCATTGCCGGAAAAGAATTTCCCGACCAGAAAACTTTTGAAAAATATGGTAAGGGCATGAACAAAGATGACTGGCGCCGCAGCAACTGTGATAGTATTGTAAGGCTTATTTACAAAACCATGCGCAGTACGAAACCCAGGATTAAATTCGGCATTAGTCCCTTTGGTATCTGGCGCAATAAAAGCCAGGACCCCATGGGTAGTGAAACGCGTGGTGGCCAAACCAATTATGATGATCTCTACGCAGATATTTTATTATGGCTGCAAAAAGGATGGATAGATTATGTAGTGCCGCAATTGTATTGGGAGCGGGGACACAAACTCGCCGATTATGATATATTGCTTGATTGGTGGAATGAACATACGCACCATAAACATTTATATATAGGTCATGGTATTTATAGGGCAGGATCAAATGCCGCGTGGAGAAGCCCTAAAGAAATACCGGCACAAATACAGGCCCTCAGAAAACATACCTCCACGCAGGGCAGTGTATATTTTAGCAGCAAAACTTTTGAAAGAAATCCTTACGGATGGAACGATAGCCTGCGAAATAATTATTATCATTATCCTGCACTGGTGCCACCGATGCCGTGGTTGGACAATATAACACCCGCACAACCACTGATTGAAAAGCAACCCAACAGTATGGTTAAGCTTGTATACAAAGGCGAAGAGAAAATAAAAGCATTCGGCATACTGGTTTTACCGGTTGATGCCGATGTAAAGTTTAGTAATGCGCAATTAGTGCAGGTAGTTGCTGCTGATAAATTAGCGGTAATAGACAGAAGCCTGATTCCGGATACGAAAGGGAAAAGAGTTTTTATTGTGGCAGTAAGTATTGGAAATAATGTGAGTCTGATGACCGAGTTAAAATAAATTTTCTTTCGCACATAGCATATGGCATCTGGCATTAAACCTATGTGCATTTGCTTACCCCATGTTTATATGTGTTGAAAAACTAATCAGAATTTCCCAAACCGTTTATCCACGGCCATAACCCTGTAATTAAAAATAGTTTCAAGCTGTTTACGCACCATAACAGTATTGGCAATATCTCCCAACAACCATAATGGTAATTTATAATGAACGATATCCGTCATTTCAACACCCCCGTCTATTTCTACAAAATGGTGCTGGTGATGCCATAAGCTATAGGGGCCATATCGTTGTTCGTCAATAAAATATTTATTAGGCTCTACATGTGTAATCTCCGTCATCCAGTATATCGGAATACCCAGCAGTGGCTTTACGGTATATTCAATAATTTGCCCGGCATACATCTGTTCTCCATGATGCTTAGAAATAATATTGAAATCAAGATGTGCGGGTGTGATTTCTCCCAAATTAGCGGGTCTGCTAAAAAAATTCCAGGCAGTTTCCAGATTGATGGGGATTTTCTGAATCGTTTTAAACGAGTATATTTTCGACATGCGTTGCGTTTTATACATAACAGTTTTTAAGCCATAATGTTCAACTCACCCCAACATTGCTTCGCTTGTCACCCCTCTCTGCTTCGCAAAGGGGAAAATCTTTTCTCCACCCTCTTTGCGAAGCAGAGAGGGTCATCGCACGAAGTGCCGATGGGGTGAGTTCATTATCTTTACTCAATGGCAAATACGTTGCAGCAAAAAGAACAATTTGATAAAATTTATTCCGAGCTGAATGAACAGCAAAAACGGGCTGTTAATACCATTGAGGGCCCGGTAATGGTAATTGCGGGTCCGGGCACCGGTAAAACACAAATACTTGGGGCACGCATTGGAAAGATCCTATTAGATACAGACACACAACCTGAAAATATTTTATGCCTCACCTATACAGATGCAGGTGCAGTGGCCATGCGCAGGCGCCTGCTGAGTTTTATTGGTCCTGACGCATACAAAGTAAACATCTATACTTTTCATGCTTTTTGTAATGATATCATCCAGGAAAACTTATCGCTGTTTGAAAAAACAGTACTGGATCCCATTTCTGATTTGGAAAAAATAGATCTGTTTAAACAACTCATTGATGGCTTTCCTAAAAACCATCCGCTGAAACGTTATCGGGGAGATGTTTATTTTGAGATCCGCAACCTGCAGCAGTTATTCAGTTCCATGAAAAGAGAAGGGTGGACACCAAAGTTCATCAATGAAAAAATAGATGAATACCTGGTGGATATTCCTAACCGCGATGAATTTGTGTATAAACGTGCCTACAAACAATTTAAAGCCGGCGATCCCAAAACAAATAAGATTGATGAAGCCAAAGAGAAAATGGAAAAACTGCGCGCAGCGGTAAATGAATTCGATCGTTTCCAGCAACTAATGCGAAGCCGCAGCCGGTATGATTTTGAGGATATGATCAACTGGGTAATCAAAGCCTTTGAAGAAAATAAATTATTACTCGCCCGCTATCAGGAACAGTTCCTCTATATACTGGTTGATGAATACCAGGATACCAGCGGTACGCAGAACCGGCTTATTGAATTACTTATCAGTTACTGGGAGCAGCCCAATGTATTTGTAGTGGGCGATGATGACCAAAGCATCTACCGTTTTCAGGGAGCGAACGTGGAAAATATGCTCGGCTTTGCAACCAGCTACCAGGAAACTTTACTGACAATTGTACTCACCAATAACTATCGCTCAACCCAACCCATACTGGATGTATCAAAAACACTGATAGACAGGAATGAAGAACGTTTGATAAACCAGGTAGAAGGATTAAGTAAAGCACTGGCATCATCACACTCTCAGACAAAACTGCTTACGCACAGGCCCATTATCAATGAATATGAAACACAGCGGCAGGAGATGCTCCATATTACGCTGGAAGTAGAAAAATTATTACAGCAGGGAACACCCCCCGGTTTTATCGGTATTATTTATAAAGAGAATAAATATGGTGAAGAGCTGGCGCAGTATTTTGCCCAAAAAAATATTCCTGTCTTCAGTAAACGCAGTTTGAATATTCTTGATATTCCGCTGGCCCGAAAGCTTATTTTATTATTGGAATATCTTTCCGTAGAACATGATATTTCTTATGGGGGCGATGAAATGCTATTTGAAATATTGCATTTCGACTGGTTTGCGATTGCACCGATAGAAATTGCCAAACTGAGTGTAGCCGTAGCAGAAAAAAGATTCAGTGAAAATAAGACATCCCTACGCAAAGCCCTTTATGAAAAAGTACATATGCCTCCAGTGGATCTTTTTAGTTCCGGTGCACCGGTGGGTATGAAAGAAGCTTCTATCGCCATTGAAAAACTTATTGCAGATGTTTCCAATATCACCCTGGTTAATCTTTTTGAAAATTGTCTGCGAGAAGCAGGCGTGCTTACATGGGTGATGCAGCATGCTGACAAACACATGCATCTGCAGGTGCTTACTTCCCTATTCGATTTTATTAAAGAAGAAGCGAGACGCAACGCCGGTTTATCACTCGACCAGCTGGTAGCCATTTTTATGCTGATGGAAAAAGAAGGGCTAAGTCTGCCCCTGGTGCAGGTGAGCGGAAGTGATAAAGGCATTAACCTCTTAACTGTACACGGTTCCAAAGGACTGGAGTTTGAACATGTTTTCCTTGCTGGCTGTAATGCGGGCAACTGGGAAAAAAAGAAAAAACCAGGTGGTGGTTATGCATTTCCGGATACGATGTTTTCTTCATTGCCCAAACACAAGGATGATGAAGAACTACGAAGATTATTTTATGTGGCGCTCACACGTGCCAAACTACACCTCCATATTTCCTACAGCCGTTTTAAGAATGATGGAAAAGAAATGGAACCTTCCATGTTCATTGCAGAAATACAGGATGTACATGTTTTACCTGTTGAAAAGATAGTACTGGATACTTCCGTTATCAGTGAATTTGCCATGATACAATTCGTGGCTGTACAATCACCCGAAATCGAAAGAGTAGAAGCAGATTTTATTACGCAACTACTCGACAGGTTTGTAATGAATGTAACGGCTTTAAACAACTACCTCAAATGTCCGTTGCAGTTTTATTTTCAGAACCTGATCCGTGTTCCGTCCGGAAAATCTGAAGCTACCGAGTTTGGTTCCGCTGTGCACCATGCGTTGCAGCGTTTGTTTGAAAAAATGCAGCAGACAGAAAAATTTCCTTCCCGCCAGGAATTTATTTTGGATTTTGAATGGTATATGCACCGGCATCGCGAAAACTTTACCCGTGAACAGTTTGCAAGAAGAATGGAATACGGACAGGAAGTATTGAAGAATTATTACGATCAATACTGTAACCACTGGAATAAGATTGTAGCCGTAGAAAGAAATATCCGCAACGTGGTTGTACAGGGAGTACCCTTAAAAGGAAAATTAGATAAGCTGGAATTTGATGGCAAAACAGTAAATGTAGTAGATTATAAAACCGGCGATATTGACAAAGCAAAAAACAAACTACTACCCCCCAATGAGAAAGATCCCAATGGCGGGGATTACTGGCGCCAGGCTGTTTTTTATAAAATACTCGTAGATCATTATGAACAAAAGAACTGGAGGGTTGCCAGCACCGAATTTGATTTTATAGAACCCGATAAAAAGAAACAATACCGGAAAGAAAAACTATTGATAAGTCCAGAAGACATTACTACCGTAACCCAACAGCTAACATTGGTATGGCAAAAGATACAGGACAGGGATTTTTACAATGGCTGCGGCAAAACGGATTGTCATTGGTGTAATTTTGTCAAAAACAATCATATGGCTGTGGCCCTGCATGATAAGGAGGAAGGAGAAGATGCGTAAGCAAAAATAGCTGCTTTGCAGAAAAGATGTATTTCAGAAACCTGATTGGCGCGGCCATTTAGGCTGGGTAAGAACTTTTCTCAAAAAAAATAAGGAGCAACGGCGCGAAGTAGAAAGGCGCTGGCACGGCTTCGTAGAATAATACAGATAAAAGCTGCCGATTTTACGTTTCTATTCACAATCGTTTGCAATAATAAGCTGTTCCGGGTTCTATATTTGCGGTAAGTCATGAAACGATCCTTTACATATTTTCTCGTCCTTTTTTTTATGGTACTGCGGATAGTTGTATTAACATCCTGCGCCAATATCATTCCTCCGGGTGGGGGCCCCATTGATAGTTTGCCGCCAAGGCTGGTGATAACTTCACCCAAAGACTCCGCTATTGGTGTCAGCGTATTACCGCAGAACATCAACCTTATGTTTGACGAGTATGTAACATTAGATAATGTATTGTCGGCCCTGATCGTTTCGCCTACCCTGCCACATTCACCGCTTGTAGATTCCAAACTAAGAAATGTAACTATCAGGATAAAAGATACTTTAGAACCCAACACCACATATTCCTTCAATTTTGGTAACGCCATAAAAGATGTAAACGAAGGCAATATTGCCCGCGGCATCACCTATATTTTTTCAACAGGAAGAACGATTGATTATAACACGTACGGTGGAAAGATTTTATTGGCAGAAACCGGTAAAGTAGATAGCAGTATGATTGTAGTGTTACATAAAAATCTTTCTGATACGGCTATCATAAAACTAAGGCCACGTTATTATACCCGGCTCAACGGCAGTGGCGAATTTATGTTTCATAATCTTCCCGCCGGCGATTTTTCGGTATATGCAATTGGCAAAGAAAGTTTTGCAAAGAAATATGACGACAGTACTTTACTTTTCGCTTTCCGTAACAGCCCAGTTAGTATCAGCGCCAATACCATAACTGATACGCTCTATGCTTTTGAAGCATTCAAACGAAAGACAGGTACCTCTTCTCTCTCCCCCGTTAAATTACCGGGTAATGCTGATAAACGCTTACGATATACTGTTGACCTCGATGCAGGCAAGCAGGATCTGTTGAATGATATGAACCTTTTATTTACCCGCAAGCTCACTTCATTTGACAGTACAAAATTTGTCTTGTATGATACCAATTATAACAGAATTCAGGGTTATCGCGTTTCGCTGGATACGAATAAAACAAAAGTTACCCTAAAATATAAATGGAAAGAAGCAACGCCTTTCAGTCTGCTCATTGCCAAAGATGCCGTAGCAGATTCGGGAGGCAATACTTTATCGAAAGCAGATACGATTCGTTTCTTTACCAAAAAAGAAACAGATTATGGAAGTATCCGTCTTCGTTTTACCAACCTTACTCTTTCGAAAAATCCAGTATTGCAGTTTGTTCAAAATGATAAAATCATTGAATCATTCCCGCTAACACAGGCCGAGCTAAGCAGGAAAATGTATCGTCCAGGAACCTATGATCTTCGCATTTTATTTGATACGAATAAAAATGGCATATGGGATACCGGCCGGTTCCCGGCAAATAAGCAACAACCCGAAATTGTATTTCTTATTCCGAAGCAGCTCGTTATCCGCTCCAATTGGGATAATGAAGTGACCATAGAGTTGTAGGGTATGATTTCTGGACAATAGCAGAGATAGCCTACTCACCATTCACAACTCACAATTCCTTAACTTTATTCCATGCAACTTCCTTCTTCTCTTTTACAAAATGCGGTAGCCGAATTTTCAAAACTACCGGGTATTGGAAAGAAAACAGCATTGCGCCTCGTATTGCATTTGTTAAAACAGGATGCGGGGGATGTACAGCATTTTGGCGATACCATTGCCCGCATGAGAAGGGATATAAAATTCTGCCAGCGTTGTCATAATGTTAGTGATGGCGATATCTGTTCCATCTGTGCTAACTCTATGCGCAACCAGCACATGATTTGTGTGGTGGAAAATATACGGGATGTGATTGCTATTGAAAGCACCCAGCAGTTAAACGGAACCTATCATGTACTCGGCGGCATTATATCGCCACTGGATGGTGTGGGCCCTGATCAACTGGCTATCGAATCGCTGGTTAACCGGATCATCAAAGAGGAAACGGAAGAACTGCTGTTTGCACTCAGTCCGAATATTCAGGGGGATACCACTATTTATTATATTCAGAAAAAAATATCGCATCTGCCCTGCCGCATCACCACTATTGCGCGTGGTATTGCTTTTGGAGGTGAACTTGAATATGCAGATGAGATGACGCTAGCCCGAAGTATCGTTAACCGCTTGCCTGTTCAGCAATACGTTAAGTAGCGTTTGCAGTAGCCCGGCTCTGCAGGATGACACCTATTTCCTAACCCCTGGCTTATCTACAACTTACATTATCGCTGCAATTGAATTTTTCCTGTCAGGCAACCATTATTTTATTACCCCGTATCTTTTTGTATCATTAACATTGAATAATTTGCAGGTTAACAGCAAATTGTGCTTTTATGAGAAAAAGTTTTAAAATAGTGTTGACCCTGGGTGTTATTATCCTTATAACGGGCAGCATCATTGCTTACCGGATATTTAACAAACCACACCGCGATGTAAACCAGGAACAGGGCGTTCAGTTATCGGCACAGAACTTGTACAATGCTTTCCGCACCAATGAAGCGGAGGCGAATAAACTTTACCTTGATAAAGCTATCCAACTAAAAGGCGAAGTGGCTGAAATAACTACCAACCAGGATGGTAAGAAAGTGGTGAATTTCAAAACGAGCGACCCGTTATTTGTAATCAACTGTACGTTTAAAACAGATCCAGGCGAATTGAAACCCGGACAGAACATCACTTTCAAAGGAATTTGTACCGGCTATATACCTGATGCAAACGTAGTGATCAACGAAGGGGTACTTGTAAAATAAATTAAACTGATCCAATGAAATTATTTTTTTCTTTTCTTCTTTCCACCCTTTT
>JBBRHM010000046.1:0-24298 GCA_038222655.1 Chitinophagales bacterium
ACAGCCTTGTGGTATGGAATGATGAAGTAAATACATTTGAGTGGGTAATCGAAACCCTGATCGCAGTGTGTAACCACTCTACCGAACAGGCCGAACAATGTGCCATGCTTATACATACCCAGGGAAAATATGCCGTAAAAAAAGGCGACTACGATATTCTCAAACCCATGTGTGATGCTATCACCGACAGAGGAATCAGCGCAACCATTGAAGTGATGGCGAATTGAAATCGTGAGTGGTGAGTAGTGAGTTTTTACTTTTTACTTTTTAGTCCCTACCTTCTTTCCTTCATTTTTATTACCAATCCAACTATTTTTGATCATGCCTCTATACGCTTTAGATCAAAACCTTTGGTTTCCCCCTGTGGATGAGGCGATGGAAGATGGGTTACTGGCAATGGGTGGTGATGTAAGTGTTGACAGGCTTTTGCTTGCTTATCAAAACGGTATCTTTCCCTGGTATGATGCAGAGATCCCTTTATGGTGGAGCCCTGATCCTCGTTTTGTTCTTTATCCCGAAGAATTAAACGTTAGCAAAAGTATGAAGGCACTGATACGAAAAAAGACTTTCCGTTTTACCATTAACACCGCTTTCTCCGCTGTGATCCGCTCCTGCAAAGAACTACAGCGAAAAGGCCAGGAAGGTACATGGATAACCGATGAACTCGAAACATCGCTGAACAAACTCCACAAACTGGGATTTGCGCACAGCGCCGAAACATGGCACAATCATCAACTCGTGGGTGGATTATACGGTATAAGAATGGGGGAATTATTTTTTGGAGAAAGTATGTTTAGTAAAGAAGCGAATGCAAGCAAGTTTGCATTTATTCAGTATGTACATTATTTACAATCGCAACAGGTATCGCTGGTTGACTGCCAGGTATATACGGCTCATCTGGAAAGTTTGGGTGCAAGAATGATACCGAGAGAAGTATTTATGCAGGTATTGAAAAAGGATAACTAACTGCGATAGCCATACATTTTTTCTACATCTTTTACAATCTTTTCCATATCCGCATCTTTTCCTTTCACGTCATAACTCTGTTTCAGATTACTGCCAAACAAAACAGCCACTGTTTGCCAGAAAGCAGCGGTAATAAAACCCTTGTATTCATTAATGATCTCGTAACAGTTATTACCGGTTTCCCGATTAATCAGTTTCATAAGTACTTTACCCTGGTAAACAGAAAGATTGGTAAGCTTATCGGTGAATTCTTTTTTCAGTTCCTTCTCCCTCGACATGATAATGGCCCTGCGCGCTTTACGGTCAGTAACATTTACCAGTCTTCCATTAATCTCGTTCATAATAATACTGGCTCTTTTGGCATACGGAAACGTAACATATACCGCATTACGGAGCCTTGTCCAGTCTACCCAGTATTTTTTCCATTGAGCGGTCAGGTGCCCATTTACTAGAACGGGGGGTAAATAACTTAAGGGAATTGTATCTCCTTCAGCGGTTACAAATGCATGTACTTTCAGCGTGTCCAATACACCATGCTGCTGCGCTTCGGCCCTGTTAAAGCAAAGGATGCCTGAAACAATAAAAAGAAGAAGGATGATATGTATTTTTTTCAAATTCAACTGCTTAAAAATAGACACTTCTGTGCTTATTAATGCTGTCTGTAACCAAAAAGTAACCTTAGAAATTGTTAAGACACAGATTTTAAGCGGTTAGCGACCTTTACCCGCTGGATAATTGACATGATAAAACCCACTACCATTATCATTACCCCCAGCCACAAAATATTGATCATGGGAAACTCATATACTTTGAGTGTAATCAAATCCGTTATGGCAGAACTTTCTTTCACCCCTATCTGCAGTTTACCCGTTTTCTGATCCAGTACTTTATTGAATTTTAATACCAGGCTCTGGGATTGAACCGTATCAGTAATATTCCGAAGCTCCTGCGCTTTTAACGCTATACCCGGTTTGGCGGGATAACGCCGGCCATCCTTGGAAATAACCGTGATATCCAGGAAAAGGGCAGTTTCATCATCCTCATATTTACTTTTCAACTCAACGGGGTTAACGGATACTTTATTCAAGATCATCAACCCATTGCCGTAAAACAAGGTATCCCCCGCTTTCACTTCACGGTTCTTAAAACTTACGGTATCCTCGTGGTTATTTTCCTGGAAGGAAGTGATGTACACAAAAATGTCTTTATACCAGTAATGCTTAGCAGCGGGATTGGCAGAAAATCCTTCACCACCTTTATTCTGCTTGATAACATCCGGATATAATTTGAAGGCTTCACTTCCATCCTTTGCTTTGAAATCAATTTCAAAATAGCGTTTGCGGTCAAGCACATTGAGCGTATCCTTGGCATAGGTTACCATGAACCTGCCCATATCGGTAGGCAAGGCTTTGAAGAGGGTTATATTTTCTGCAGGATCACCGGCAGGATTATTTTTGGCTTTGGGATCGGCGCGCAAAGGAGTTATGCCGGTAGTGTTCCAGCTTAATACCGTTTTTTTACTGGACGATATCAGTATTCCTACCAGCACCAATCCAAATCCTACATGCGCCACAGATGCGCCCGCTGCTTTTATTTTTCCTTTTAATCCCAACCATATATAAGAACTGTTGGCAATAACCGAATATACGGCAGCGAAAATGGCGAGGTGTATCGCGTATAAAAACCCGGGGCCTTTTTTATCATAACTGATATGACCAAACAAACTAATCGCCAGACTTATCACCAGAGATAATACAGTAGGCACCCATATTTTTTTACTGAAGAATGCTTTGGGTGTGTCTTTGTATTTGAAATATTGTGTAATGGCTGTCAGCAACCCTATTACAACCGCTACGAATACCTGTATCTGGTTATAGGCAAATTCAGCATCTTCGGGGGGTGCAATATTAGTGCTGAATAATTTATTTACAACCGGTGTGGAGGTTTTGGCAATAATCACCATCCCCGACAGAAATAGTACCAGGGCGCCAATAAACATCCAGAATTCACGGCTGTAGGTATTTTCTTCTTTTTGTATGGAAGGAATGCTTGTATAGTTTTTTATATACAAAAACATAGCAGGCACAAAAAATACAAATACAAATAAAAGCAACTGCACGTTCATGCCCAGATCTGTAAAAGCATGCACTGATGTATCACCTAAAATACCACTACGTGTTAAAAAAGTAGAATAGAGTATGAGTGAAAGAGCGGCGATATAAAAGAAATAGGTAGGCCGCAATGAATAGCCTGAATTCTTATAAATTAAATTGGTATGTAGTCCTGCCACGAGAACCAGCCAGGGCACCAATGATGCATTCTCAACAGGGTCCCATGCCCAGTATCCCCCAAACGATAAACTCTCATAGGCCCAGGCGGCGCCCATCATAACACCTGTTCCCAATACGGCTGCAGAAAAAGAAGCCCATGGCAAAGCGGGTGTGATCCAGGTATGATTTTTTTTGATTAGGCCAGCCATTGCATAGGAAAAAGGAACGATGGTAGAAGCAAATCCTAAAAATAAAACCGGAGGATGTATTACCATCCAGTAATTCTGTAATAAGGTATTAAGACCCGTTCCGTCTTTTACAAACTGCAGGTATTCGGGCCGACTGAAAATGGGCGCTTCCATTTCATTTCGTAAGAGAACAAAAGGACTGGTTCCCACTTTTGTATTAAAAAAATAAATACCGATCAGCATAGTTGCCAGGCAGAATTGCGCAAAGCTGATAACTGTCATCACACCGGCTTCCCAGTTTTTTGATCGCCATACCAATATCCATCCTAATACACAATGCCAGAAACTCCATAACATAAAACTGCCCTCCTGTCCCTCCCAGAAACAGGCAAACAGGTATTGAACCTGAAGGCTTTTATCGCTGTGGGTATAGGCATATTTGTACTCAAATAAATGATGGGAAATAATGTAGTACAGTGTGCTGAAAAGTGCAATAACACTAAAGGTTTCCAGCATAAAAGCAATGCGGGCAACCCTTATCCAGCTTTCTTTTTCAGGGATTAAAGCTGTATGGTTTGCTTTTACATAGGCCAGGGTTGCCACCAGGGAACTAACTAAAAAAAGTATGGCGAAAAATTGTCCGAGTTGTCCTGGTAGTAAATGTTCGCCGATATAATTCATGTGGATGAGTTCGAAAAAATTAGTAGGTGCAAAACTGATAGGATCAGTTCATGGTTGTCTGGAGGCGTTTCATTGCCTTGGGATCATCTTTATACTTGGATGGGCATTTCAGCAGTATATCCTTACAATCAAAATGGTCGCCCTGTACCCTGCCTTTTAAAACGATACGTTCACTTTTTTCCATATCGGTTGGCTTATTATTATGATAGACCACTTTTATGGTATTGCCAAGGGTATCAAGTGCTGTAAAACTGAGGTAATTTGGATTTTTCACGGCATCATATTCAACCGGCTGCTGCTTATCTATTTTAGCGATCAGGTTCACAAATTTTCCCTCTTTCTGGCGGGCGGAAGCGATAGTTTCATAAGTAGTCAGATCACCGGTATAGCTGATCAGTACCACAATGCTTGCAGCTATCAATACCAGTATCACAAGATGCATTTTTTTCATTACGGTTCATTTACGGCGCAAAAGTAGACCAAAAACCACATTTTGGTTCAAGTTTATGGTTTTGTAAGTTAATTTTTCACAACTCCAAACAACAAACTCCAAACTTTAAACTAATTTGCGCCCTGTTTTCAATATAGAACCTACCATGGCCGACCTTTCGCAATTTGACCCCAATTCAGTGGGCAACCCAAACAACAATGTTTTTGGTCTTACCTTCTCTGAAGAAGATGCCCGCTTAGTGCTACTACCGGTTCCCTGGGAAGTGACGGTGAGCTATGGCGCCGGTACCTCCCGCGCTGCCGAACACGTATTTAAATCCAGTAAGCAGGTAGAGGTTTTTGATACGGTTGGCGATCATGGATGGAAGCAGGGTTTTTATATGAAGGATGTAGACAGGCGCATTCTCATGAAAAGCGATTACCTCCGTAAAGAGGCCGAATTATATATCGATTATATTTCCAAAGGGGAAGAAGTGGAAAAGAATAAGTTCATGTGCAAAAGCCTGAAAGAGATTAACGAAGGCAGCAATATGATGAACCAGTGGGTTTACGAACAAAGCAAAGCTTTATTAGACAAAGGTAAACTGGTGGGATTGATCGGCGGCGATCACAGCACACCGCTTGGCTTTATGAAAGCCGTAGCTGAAAAGTTTGGCGAATTTGGGGTATTGCAGATTGATGCCCACTGTGACCTTCGAAAAAGTTATGAATTTTTTACCTATTCGCATGCTTCTGTTATGTACAATGCTTTACATGAGATACCTCAACTTCAGAAACTGGTGCAGGTAGGTGTTAGAGATTATTGTGAAGAAGAATGGGATTACATCTGCAACAGCAACTTCAGGGTAATAACTTACCTGGATAAAGCCATAAAGGAAAGACAATATGAAGGTGAAACCTGGAAACATATTGTTGAAGAAATTGTGAACCAGTTACCCAACCAGGTATATATCAGTTTTGATGTAGACGGACTCGATAGAAAATTATGCCCAAATACCGGCACCCCCGTGCAGGGTGGATTTGAAGCGGAAGAAGTTTTCTATCTTCTTAAAAAATTAAGTGAAAGCGGCCGCAAACTGATTGGCTTTGACCTTGTGGAAATCGGTGTGGGTCAGACAGACTGGGACAGTAATGTTGGGGCACATTGTTTATGGCGTTTATGTAACATGATGGTTCATAATAACTGATTGCCACTTACTTAATTTATGAAAGCATTCGACTATATCATAACGTTTAAAAATAACGGCTATAAAACAGTTGACCGTATCAGCCAGCTAATGCTTTTACTGGCTGTTGTGGTTTTCGCTTATACTTTATTAGCCAATCCCCTGTCGAAAGATTCAGCCTTACCATCTGGAATAATGATAGTTATTATAGTTTGGTGGGTTCATTGTTATATCCGGCAAAAAAACGGCAATATTCCTTATTTCCGGCTCGCATTGTTATTTGGAGCATTTATCTGGTATATGCAGCCGAATGGTTTGATCATTTCTGTTGTGTACCTGCTGGCAGCTATTTTAGAAAAGCAGGTAAAATTTCCCCAGGAAGTAGCTTTTGATGAGGAAGAGATCGTATTCAATTCTTTTCCAAAAAAAACCTATCAATGGAGCGACCTTCAGAATGTGGTTTTGAAAGATAATGTACTCACCATCGATTTCCGGAACAATAAAATTATCCAGAAAGAAACAGATGCACCGGTTTCCCATGCTATAGAAACAGAATTCAATGGATTTTGCGTTAACAGGTTACATGCCGAAAGGACAATGCTTACTGTTTAACGCGTATCTTATTAGAATATTTATTTTGACTTTTCACTTTTCCTGTATGCCCATAACACAATCCCCATACTTACTTTATTCAGACGGTAATGGAAATATATTTGAAGACATTACCCTCTATGCAACAGGGCGCGCGGGCTGGGATGCATTTCCTGTTCCGGCAGAAGAATGGATAGAATTGCCAGATGGCGGAAACTTATATGAATTGCCCGGCCGCAGAGGAATAGGTATAGATGTTATCACAGGCGATATGCGTTTATGCGAAAAAGGATGGGCAGTAGCCGCATTTATTCCTCCAGCCCATACCGGTTTATATATTGCTGCATTTGAAACATTGCCTGATGCCCCAACGCTTCCCTTATTCTGTTATACGGCTGCCGGCTGGCTCAATCAAAAAACCTATGTTCCGGCAGTGAGGATTGAAAAAGACATCCGCCAGGAAAACGCCGGGTATGATGATCAAAAAATAAAAAACGGAACAACACATCTCTTAGAAGCATATCCTGATAACCGTTTGGTAAAACACCTGATGGAGAATTGTTGCATGACTTATCATTGTCCTGCCGCACGGAATTTTTCATTGGGCCGGTGGGAATGTCCCGTTCCTACTTCACCTGCCTGTAACGCCAACTGTATCGGTTGCATTTCTTTTCAGCCGGAAGAAGAAACCATCGTATCTACCCAGGACAGGCTCACCTTCAAACCCACTGCAGATGAAATTGTTGAATTCACTGTGCCGCACCTGATCAGTGCGCCCTATCCTATTATTAGTTTCGGTCAGGGTTGCGAAGGAGAGCCACTGTTGATGTGGGAAACTATCCGCGAAGCCATCATCGAAATACGAAAGCATACCGATAAAGGAAACATCAATATCAACACTAACGGCTCCAAACCAGATGCTGTTAAAGCATTGTGTGAAGCGGGATTAAACAGTATCCGTGTAAGCACCAATTCTGCGCGCAAACATATTTATGAACCTTACTACCGCCCCAATAATTACCAGTTTGAAGATATTATCGAAAGCCTGAAGGTGGTTCGTAGTTATGGCGGCTGGTCGAGCATTAATTATTTTGTTTTTCCGGGGATGACAGATAGTGTTGAAGAATACGAAGCACTGCGCAAACTGATTATTGATACAGGACTTAATATGATCCAATGGCGCAATTTTAATATCGATCCCGACTGGTATATGGCAAAGATAGGTGTGCATGAAACGGGAGAGATGCTGGGCATAAAACAATTAATGCAATTGATACGCGAAGAATTTCCGCATCTGCGTTTCGGTTATTTTAATCCCTCCATGGAAAGGATAAGGGGAGATTTTGAACATCATTTTGCCGGGGGAGAATTGTATTCGTAAAACGTTGAGGGCTAAAGCCCATAATGTTTGTGTGGCACGTTAACCCCAGCTTAAAAGCTGGGGTTAATATTAGATATTGCTACTAGTTAGGTTTTATTCGAAAACTATTGCTTTCTCTTTTCCATTGCTTAAAAGTTCCGCATCTGCGTTTTGGTTATTTTAATCCCTCCATGGAAAGGATAAGGGGAGATTTTGAACATCATTTTGCGGGGGGAGAATTGTATTCGTAAAACGTTGAGGGCTAAAGCCCATAATGTTTGGGTAGCAAGCTGCCCCCAGCTTAAAAGCTGGGGTTAATATTAGATATTGCTACTAGTTATTTTTTATTCGAAAATTATTACTTTCTCTTTTCCGCATCTTAAAAGTTCCGTATCTGCGTTACGGTATTTTAATCCCTCCATGGAAAGGATAAGGGGAGATTTTGAACATCATTTTGCCGGGGGAGAATTGTATTCGTAAAGCGTTCAGGGCTAAAGCCCATAATGTTTGTGTAGCAAGCTGCCCCCAGCTTAAAAGCTGGGGTTAATATTAGATATTGCTACTAGTTAGGTTTTATTCGAAAATTATTGCTTTCTCTTTTCCGCATCTTAAAAGTTCGGGTTAGTTTCTACATTATTCAGTTGCTTTTTCTTAAAAAAAATTTCTTCTTTATTTAGCTGCTTAAAAGCTGAGATTAGTTTTAGACATTGCCATTAGTTACATTTTTTTGAAATCATTTGCTAACCCCAGCTTTAAAGCTGGGGCCAGATGCAGTAATTGAATATGGGCTTTAGCCCTGCCCGAATCCAAAAGTCTTAAGAAAGTATGCATACTCTTCTTCAAAGCTTACCTTTCTATGATGTTCTTCCTGAAATCGAATATAATTCCGGATGACAGGCAACTTATTTTCACTCACGGACGCTGCAAAATATTCATCGGCCCATTCCATTTTGCTTTGCAGTATCCCGTTTTTATTTATCCAATGGGCGCATTCACCTTTCACCATCTGCATTTGTTTGGCTATACTCCAATCTGATCGTAAAGACATCAGACAATGAAGATGATCTGTATAACCATTTACTTCATCTACATAAACGCCTTTTGCCAAAGCGTTTTGCTGAATATGCAGGCATATTGTATTGCGTAATGATGAAGTGAGCAGTGGTTCTCGGTTTTTTGTTCCCCAAACAGCATGTATCCATACTTTGACAAATGACATTTTTTCTCAACAAAATAATCAGCTGTAAATAAACCGGTTAGCGTATAAACCGCAAACTTATATTTGTACTATACATGACCACCAAAAAAGATACGTATATAGGTATAAGTCTTGCAGTAATTGCAACGATTATCTGGTCAGGAAATTTTATTATTTCCAGGGGCGTAAATACACAGATCGGGCCTATTAGTCTGGCTTTTTACCGCTGGCTAACGGCTACTATCATTATTATTCCTTTTGCCTGGAAAAAAATTCAACCAGAAAAAAATTTACTACGAAATAACTGGAAATATCTTGCCTGGACATCATTTACAGGTATTGCACTCTTCAATACATTTGTCTACGTTGCGGGACATTACACAACTGCTATTAACATGGCACTTATTGGCACTACCTCCTCTCCCATTTTCGCAACCATTATGGCGGTACTATTTTTGAAAGAGAGGATGAACGGTTTTCAAATTACGGGCGTTATTCTTTGTATGGCAGGAATATTATTACTGTTGTCGAAGGGAAGTTGGCAAATACTTGCCTCCTTTCATTTTTCCAAAGGAGATCTCCTGATATTGGCAGGGGCTTTTGCTTTTGCTGTGTACAATATACTAGTCAGAAAAAAACCAGCAGGCATTTCTTCCCTGAATTTTCTGTTTATCATTTTTGCGGGTGGCACAGTAATGCTGTTTCCATTTTACCTGATTGAATTGTTCAGCGGCTCCCCAACACAATGGAGTATTTCTTTATTCAGCGCTATTGTATATTTAGGGGCAGGCACTTCTGTCATTGCTTTTCTATGCTGGAATATTGCTTTACATAAACTGGGTGCTGGCAGAACAGTATTGTTCGGTAACCTGATACCCATTTTCAGTGTGTGGGAAGCGGTACTTTTTTTACACGAGAAAATCACGGCTATTCATTGGGTAAGCGGTATCCTGGTAATTACAGGACTTGCGATTGCGAATATAAAATCTACTCTCAAACAGGCAAAAGCTTCGTAGGGCTTATCTTGCAGCTTTCTATGGATACATTTACGCTTGTTTTACTCTGCTTGTTTGCCTTCTCTGCAGGTTTTGTTGATGCGATAGCCGGCGGTGGTGGATTGATACAAACCCCGGCGGCCCTCATACTGCTTCCGCAATTTCCTGTGGCTACCGTAATTGCTTCTTTAAAAATACCGGCATTTAGCGGAACCAGTTTTGCGGTTATGCAGTATCTGAAAAAAGTTAAAATTAATCTTTCACTGGCTGCGTTAATGTGTATTACCGCTTTTATAGCCGCTGCTGCAGGTTCACAGGTTTTGCTGATGGTGAGTAACCGTTTTATGAAGCCCGTAATATTTATTGTATTGATTTTTGTAGCCGTGTATACCTATAGCCGCAAAAATTTCGGCGTACATACACAAAAAACACATTCGGTAAAACGGCAAATGTGCTATGCTTTCCTGATAAGTCTCATCATGGGTTTTTATGACGGCTTTATCGGGCCCGGCGCGGGTAGTTTTCTTATTCTCGGTTTCATTACCATTCTTGGATTTGATTTTTTACTTGCCAGTGCCAATGCCAAACTGGTTAATCTTTCTACCAATCTGGGTTCGATTATTTTATTTCTGATAAAAGGAACCATTATCTGGCGTATTGCCCTGCCTATGGCCATCTGTAACAGTCTTGGCGCCATGCTGGGAGCAAGACTTGCCATCTCCAAAGGCAATAAATTTATCCGCTTATTCTTTCTTGTTATTATTAGTGCCACCCTTTTAAGGTTTGGATATGATGTGTTTTGTAAAGTTGGGAAAGGAGGCTAAAAAAATTACATGAATGAAAGCATTTATAATTTTACGCTATCATTCCTGTAACGCTTCCCAAACCTTAACCATTCTTTATACCCCAAACGTGGATTACCCAACCGGTAAATAGGTAATTTTCAACATCTCATTTTTTGAGAAATGATACCTGTACATTTACTATGACCAATTACGAGTCCATGTCAGCCTCTTTTGAAAGAGAAAAAAATCTTAAAGCATCTGCGTATACAGGAATGATCTGTGTATTACTGTTTCTACTTTTCTTTTTTTTACAATGGACGCTTCCCCAAATACCTCCCCCCAGTTTTGGAGAAGGCATTGAAGTAAACCTGGGCAACAGCGAAACAGGTTCAGGGGATAATGCACCGCAGAGTCCGGGGGAACCCTCTGCAACAGAAGATATTAAAAATGCAGCACCTAAAACAGTTCCGCAGGCAACGGCCCAACCCCGCATAAACACGGATGAGTATGCGGATGGAGAAGCTCCGGCTGTGAATAAAACCATTCCGAAAACGGTTACCAAACCGCTCATTAATCCGTCACGGGTTCTTAAAAAAACAACGCCAACAACTATTATCAATCCAACCCCTGCCCCGCCTAAACCCAAAGCAATATTTAAAGGGGGAACAAGTACCACATCCAGTGGCAACAGGGCAGATAGTTATAATGGCGTAAAGAATCAGGGTATTGCCGGCGGTAAGGGCGACCAGGGTAACCCTAACGGTAATCCCAACTCAGACAGCTACAAAGGAAATGCGGCAAGCGGTAATGGCGGCGCGGGTGGAAACAGTGGTGTAAGTATCCGAAGCGGACTGGACGGAAGAAGAATTACGAAACTCCCTTCTTTTGAAGATGATTTTAATGAAAATGCAAAAGTAGCTGTTGATATTACGGTTGATAAGGCCGGAAATGTAACCATGGCAGTTGTTAACCAGCGCGGCACCACCACTACCAACCAGAATGTGCGCAATATTGCCTTACGCAAAGCAAGAGGCCTTAAATTAAACAGTGGTAATTCAGACGAACAGACCGGCACACTCGTATTTAATTTCAAACTTCGCGGATAATGATTGTTGCATAATTTGCAGCAGATTATGACTTACCAGCAAACTGTAGATTATCTTTTCAGCAGGCTTCCCATGTACAGCCGCATTGGTGCCGATGCATTTAAAAAAGATTTGACCAATACCATCCGTTTGTGCGATGCATTGGGTAATCCGCAAAAGCAATTCAAATCCATACATATTGCTGGCACCAATGGCAAAGGATCTACCAGCCATATGCTGGCTGCCATATTGCAGACAGCGGGCTATCACACCGGTTTATATACTTCGCCACATTTAAAAGATTTCAGGGAAAGAATTAAAATAGACGGGCAATGGTGCGAAGAAGCATTTGTGGTTGATTTTACACAACGCATACAGCCATTGATCGAAGAAATTGAGCCTTCCTTTTTTGAGATCACAGTGGCGATGGCTTTCGATTATTTTGCAAAAAATAAAGTGGACATAGCTGTGATTGAAGTAGGATTGGGCGGACGTTTAGACAGTACCAATATCATTACACCCGAGCTGAGTATCATTACCAATATTGGTTGGGATCATATGAATATGCTGGGGGATACTTTAGAAAAGATTGCTTTTGAGAAAGCAGGCATCATCAAACACGGCGTACCGGTAGTGATTGGTGAAGTGAGAGATGAAACAAAAAATATCTTTACTGACAGCGCCGCCTATTCGCCGATCTCTTTTGCAGAGGAAAAAAGATATGTGGTGGGATGGCAATACGAACATCAACAGTTAACGGTGGAAGTGGCTGATAAGAGAGATGACAGTCATTCCCATTTTCAACTGGATCTGCCCGGCCTATATCAAACCAAAAATCTGTTAACCGTTCTGGAAACCGCGCAGCAGTTACATCTGCAGGGATGGAGAACAGATGTCGCTACCATTCAGAAAGCTTTACCCCATGTAAAACGGCTCACAGGTTTGCATGGAAGATGGGAAGTGGTTCATCATCATCCAACCGTTATTCTTGATGTGGGTCATAATGTAGATGGAATGGCACAGATAAAAAAGCAACTGGAGTTAACCGACTATCATCATCTGCACATTGTAATTGGCATGGTAAAAGATAAGGAGATAGATAAAATACTTGAACTTTTACCTGCACAAGCAACCTATTATTTTACTAAAGCACAGATACCTAGGGCACTTGATGCAGAAAGCCTGAAGTTGAAAGCTGAAAGCTATGGATTGAAAGGACATTCTTTTGACGAGGTAAATAAGGCATTAAAGAATGCACTAAGTCATGCACACAAAGAGGATATCATACTGGTTTGCGGGAGTGTGTTTTTAGTGGGAGAAGTAAGGCTATAGTTTTTGCTATAGATTTCACATTAGAGAAAACGCAGTTTCCCTAGTTTTTCCAGGGCAAGATAAATGGCAACCATGTGCATGGACTGGATAAATTTTTTATCGTGTACCATCTGAATAAATGATTCCATAGATACCAGTAATACGTCAATATCTTCTCCAGCATCCAGTTCCTGTTTTTGTACCAGCTCGCCACCGGTGGCCAGAAACATGTGCATCAGGTTACTATTGGTTGACGGGTTGGCAGAAGTATTGCCGAGAAATTCGAATGTATCAAAACGGTAACCGGTTTCTTCAAGTAATTCCCTGGCTATGGCAGCTTCGAATGAGGCATCTGTTTTATCAACACAACCACCGGGCAGTTCGAGATCTGTTTGGCCCAATGCATGCCGGTATTGCCTTTCGAGTATTACCTGGCCTTCTTTAGTAATGGCCACCGCAGTTACCCATTCCGGAAAATCATACACATAATAGGGGGTAACTATTGTACCATCTGGCCTCTCACAGGTATCAACACGTATGTTCATCCATGTTTCACTAAATAATTTTTTGGAAGATATCGTCTTCCATTTCATATCCCTCTCCATTACCAGCCTCTTGTTTCACGCAGTGAAGTAATATGGGCAGTGTGATGTTTACCATGCCATGCGTATAATCCCAACAAGAACCAAAGACTCATTTGTTTACCATGGTCCGGATGCACTACCGTCCGCTCCCAGTCTGCCTCTTTTAGATCTTTAAGGGTTGAATACCATCGCTGGTGCAAAGCATGTAAAAGGGTGAGCGATACATTGATAGGAACGAGATTATTATCTTCCAGCAAGGCCCACTCTTTTTCATCGTAAGGTCGAATGGTGGGATTTGTTTCTGTAATACCCAACTTAAAACGGATATACGCATTCATATGGCTATCTGCCACATGATGAATCAGTTGCTGCACTGTCCATCCCCCCTCTCTGTAAGGGGTTTGCAGTTGCGCTGCATCAAGATTTAGAATGGAACGCTCCAATTCTTCCGGTAGAAATTTTATATCCCGTAACCATTTCTCTTTTTGTTCCTGAGAAAAAGGTTGCGGCTCATATTTACCAATCGGGTAACGCGGATCGTTTGACATAAAGTATCATAGTTTTATAAGGTTAGCGCTAATGCTGTAATTACGAATACAGTTTTGACTTTTTACTTTTGGCTATTCGCCATTGCCCCACTACTCCTCCCTCAAAGCATGCCCGGTAATATTGATAAAAACATCTTCGAGATTAGCCTGCTTTACTTCTTTGGGTTTCTCAAAACCGGTGGCCACTAATTCATCAATTAATTTATCAGGAGAATTTAAGGCAATGATTTTGCCGCTGTCGATGATGGCTACCCTGTCGCATAAAACCTCTGCTTCATCCATATAGTGGGTTGTCATAATCACCGTAGTACCCTGATCTCTTATCTCGCGGATGAGATCCCATAAATTTCTTCTTGCCTGTGGATCAAGTCCGGTTGTGGGTTCATCTAAAAAAATAATACGTGGCTTATTGATCAGCGTGGTAGCTATAGAAAACCGTTGCTTCTGTCCGCCGCTGAGTTCTTTAAATTTTGCTTTTGATTTATCACGAAGGTTTACCTTATCAAGTAATGCCATCGGGTCAACCTCTTCATTATACAGTCCTGCAAATAAAATGATCAGTTCCGATAAAGTAAGGCTGGGATAATAGCCCGATGTCTGCAACTGAACACCAATAATTTTTTTGATCTCATTGGGCGACTCATCAAGGTTAAAACCATCTACCCACACTTCTCCGCTTGTTTTTTCACGCAGTGTTTCAATAATTTCCAGCGTGGTAGATTTACCGGCTCCATTCGGACCTAACAATCCGAATATTTCATTTTCCAATACATCAAAACTGATACCTTTTACCGCTGCAAAATCGCCGTATTTTTTGTGGAGATCTTTAACCTGAATAATCTTTTTGCGCATATGCTAAAATTTAAATACTAGTCCCGCATTTTTTTCTGAAAGCCCAATTCCCAAGGATGCACCGTTATACTGGCGGTTAAATAAAATTACGGCCATTTGCAGATTTTTCTGTCCCATCAGTGTCAAATATCCGCCCGTAAGGGTTGCTGCAAAGCCCCCGCCCAGCAGGGCCCATCCGGTTCCTTTATCAGCACTTGAGGAAGTAACCATGCTGATGCCAAAAATAGTAGCCAGTGTTCCCGTAACGCCCAGCACCTGTCCTGCAATTTTATTGGATTGATGTTTTCGGTAAAGATCAATCAGGTCCTGGTTGTGTGCCCTGTAAAACAATTGTTCAAACTGCGCAGTTCCCCTAAACAGGGTATCATGATACATGATATTATTAGGCTTCAGCCCGATAACATAATTCATGGCATTCTTTTCTATTTTCTGCTGTGCCTGAACAGAAAAAAACATCAGGCATAACAGACCCATCATTCCAATAATTCCTTTCATTGATTATTATTTTTGTACCCCGGTATAGGTTTCCAGTTCTTCCATCATGGTTTTACTGCCAATAAATAAAGCAGTTCGCTGATGCAGCTCAGTTGGTTTAACATCCAATATTCTCTGTTTACCGTTTGTTGCCAGTCCACCTGCTACTTCTACAATAAAGGCAAAAGGATTGGCTTCATACAATAAACGTAATTTTCCTTTGGGTTTATCAAGCGTGGCAGGATACATAAAAATGCCCCCCTTTATCAGGTTACGATGTACATCAGCCACCATACTACCAATATACCGTTGCGTATAAGGACCACCGTTTTGTTTTGTTTTACGCTGGCAGCCATCAATATATTTACGTACAGATTCATCGTACTGAAAAAAGTTACCGTGGTTTACAGAATAAAATTTACCGATTTCGGGGCATTTAATATTTGGATGACTTAAAGAAAATTCGCCAATAGAGGGATCAAGCGTAAAACCGTTTACACCGCGGCGTGTAGCATACACCAGCATGGTGCTTGAACCGTATACCACATACCCCGCAGCAACCTGTTTATTACCCGGTTGAAGAAAATCTTCTTTGGTGCAGGGCTTACCTAGTTCACTAACCCGGCGGTATACACTGAAAATGGTACCGATAGAAACATTCACATCAATATTACCGCTTCCATCCAGTGGATCAAAGAGTACAATATATTTACTGTTATTACTTACCTCATCATCAAATACCACAAAATCATCCATCTCTTCGCTTCCAATACCTGCACAGCTTATCCCGTGTTTCAACACACCCATAAACTGGTTGTTAGCAAATATGTCTAACTTTTTTACATCCTCACCCTGTACATTAATGGTGCCTGCATCTCCGAGAATATCAACCAGTCCGGCTTTGTTCACCTCCACGTTTACACGTTTGGCAGCCAGAGCCAGATCACGCAGTAACCTGCTTAACTCTCCCGTTGCTGTAGGAAATTGACGCAATTGGGTTAAGGTAAACTCATCCAGGGTAAGAATATTCCGGTTCACCGTCATAAGGAAAGTCGTTTCAATAAAGGTAGGGAGGCGACGGTAATCGGTATTAGAAATTTTGTAAAGAGAAGATTCTTTTAGTGAGTATTAACCTTTCAAAAAATATTCTGCTTATTTCCGTAAAAATATCTGGGTAAAATAAAGCGCTCCCTGACCGTCTTTATACGTACCAATACCGGTAAGTGTATAATTTCCGTCAATGTTCTTTCTATGCGGTGGACTGTTTAGCCATACTTTCACCACTTCTTTCGCATTTAAACTGCCATACGCAACATTTTCAGCTGAGGCGGATGATCCACCAATACTCTGCTGAATAATCGAAATTCTGTGTGAAAATCCATTATGACTGAAAGGGGTTTTGCCCGTAGCCATATTCCTGCTATGGTTGTATGCCTGCTGATTAGCCGCAGTAATCATTTGAAGTGATGAAAGTCCCATGGAATTTCTGTGCGCATTTATATTGTCAAGGATAGCTGTTTCGAGGCTTGCGGAAGTCCCGGTATTGCCACTACGGATAGATCCATTGGTCGTTTTAACCCTGGTGGTACCATGCGAAGTGGTAGGGCGGCTACAGGAAAGAAGGATAAATGTAACCGACATTATGAGGGGAGAAAGTATCCATATTTTCATGGAGCTGCAGTTTATTTATAAGGGTATGACAACAACCATACCAACCCGCTACCTAAAATGTTTAGCCATAGCCATAACCCGGCAGATGTATATAATTAACATAGTTTTGCGCGTTAGACATGTAATCGTATGAAAGTATTCAAATTCGGGGGCGCAAGTGTTAACAGCATGGAACGCATACAGAACCTTGCGGCTATCGTAAAAAAATATGAACAGGACTCCCTTGTCATCATTATTTCTGCGATGGGTAAAACCACCAATAGCCTGGAGAAAGTAGTGGAAGCGTTTTATGCTGGCAAACAGGAAGAAGCATTACAGTTGTTTACTATCGTAAAGCAACATCATATCAACACCAGTAAATTCTTACTGGTTACCCGTTTTAATGAATGCCTGTCACAACTAACTGATTTTTTTACAGAAATAGAATGGCTCCTCCATGATAAACCGGTAAGGGAGTTTGATTATTATTACGATCAGGTGGTTTGCGTGGGTGAACTGTTAAGTACCTGCATCGTCAGTTATTACCTGAATGAAACAGGTATCGCGAATGAATGGATAGATGTACGCGACCTGGTAAGAACAGATAATAATTTCAGGGATGCAAATATTGATTGGGAAATAACGGGAGACAGAGTTCTGGGGGCAGTTGACACAGAAAAACAAACAATTAAAAAATCTTCCAATGGAAATCTGAAGACTAACATTTTTATTACTCAGGGTTTTATCGGTTCTACCGCTGATAACGAAAGCACAACGCTCGGACGTGAAGGAAGTGATTATACCGCTGCCATCTTTGCCAATATATTGAATGCGGAAAGTCTTAGTATCTGGAAGGATGTGGAAGGTGTGATGAATGCGGATCCTAAATTATTTCCTGATGCGCAGCTGATTACAGAATTAAGTTTTACGGAAGTAATTGAAATGGCTTATTACGGTGCGCAGGTAATACATCCTAAAACCATCAAACCTTTACAGAATAAAAAGATACCGCTGTATGTAAAATGTTTTCTTGATCCCTCTTTAGCCGGTACCATTATTCACCATAAAAACAGTAAGCATCTCCCACCCATCATCGTTATCAAACAAAACCAGGCATTGATGCACCTGAACAGTCAGGACTTTTCATTTGTGGGTGAAGAACCGATAAGCAGGTTATATAAAATGTTCAGTAAGATAAAGATCAAACCCAACCTGATACAGAGTGGCGCTATCAGTGTACAAATCTGTCTTGACGACCGCACGGATAAAATAGAATTATTAGCGGCAGAAGCCAGTAGTATTTTTGATGTACAGGTAGAAAAAAATCTTAACCTCCTTACCATCCGGCATTATACTACAGAAGCATTTGAAAAATTGGTGGAAGGAAAAGATATTGTACTCCTGCAACGCACCAAGGAAACCGTTCAGGCACTATTCAAATAAATCTTCCGGATGGTATGTATGCAGTTTAAATAGTATAGAGTAGGTAACCTCTCTTATTCTTTGCGATCTTCGCGTTTATTGCGCTCCCTCTCTCTTATAATTTTTTTCCTCCGGAAGGTTTGCAAGGAGTGTGTTTATAAAGGAAGGTATTCTCCTTTTTTATTGATCGTGATCAGCGGTATTTTTTTATTCTGCTCAAAATATTCAAAGACTTCTTTCAGTCTTCCTGAAAATTTTTGATACTCAACATCATCTTTGGTTGTTTTTGCGAGAAATTCTTTGCTCTTTTCTACATTATATCGTATCGGGAAAATATGAACCGGAATAAAATCCTGTCCCTGGTCATGTGCATAGGAAGCCAGCATGTATAATTCTTCTATCTGTGTATCCTGAATGGGAATGCAGCCTACAGTCACGCAACTGCCATGAATATAAATATCATTGCCGGGTTTACTGGAATCACTGAGTAACTGGTCGGAGGCATTGGGATAGTTTAGACCTAAGGCCCTCCGGTAATTACTATTGGGTTTAAATTCATTAATATAATAAAAACCTTCCGGCACCTGATAATCACCTTCTATTCTTTTCGGACCAAGTGCCCCGGATAATGCACAAACTTTATACGTTCTGAATAATTTGAAAGGTTCATTTTTCTGGCTGCGCACCCAAACTTCTAATTGGCTGTCGTATTTAAAACTTCGTACATAAATCTGCTTCACAGGCCAGGAAATACCCATCAGTTCAAATTGTTTTTTTAGGGAATCTTCTTTTTGTTTGGAAGTAATACTAACCCGTTGATTGATGCGCGAATTAAAACTGAAAGAAGACTGTGCATGCAACATAACCACACAACACAATAAAAAGAGGGTACAGGGGATGCGCTTCATGAATTCAAAAATAAGGAATGTTAGCGGGTGGCAATAAATACAATTCGTTAAAATAACGCATTCTTATGGGGAAAAATTGTGTGGAGGAAACAGATTATAGACCATAGTCCCTGGCTATTACCATGGAGCCAGACTCATAGCCTATCAACTACAAATTACCCCTCATCTCCTGCTCGCGCTCGATGGCTTCAAACAATGCCTTAAAATTTCCTTTCCCAAAACTTCTGGCTCCTTTGCGTTGTATAATCTCAAAAAACAGGGTGGGACGGTCTTCTACCGGCCTGGTAAAAATCTGGAGCAGGTAGCCTTCTTCATCACGGTCCACTAAAATGCCTAATTCTTTTAAGGGGGAAAGGTCTTCATCAATCTTCCCTACCCTGTCAAGCAGATCATCATAATACGATGAAGGTACTTTCAGAAATTCCACACCGCGATTTTGCAGATCGGTTACCGTTTTCACAATATCGCCTGTTGCCAATGCCACATGCTGGCAGCCTTCTCCTTCATAATAATCGAGGTATTCTTCTACCTGTGATTTCTTTTTTCCCTCAGCTGGCTCATTGATAGGAAATTTCACAAACCCATTGCCATTACTCATTACCTTACTCATCAACGCAGAATATTCAGTAGAAATATCCGAATCATCAAACGTTAGAATATTTCGGAAGCCCATTACTTCTTCATAAAATTTTACCCACGGGTTCATTTGGTTCCATCCCACATTCCCTACACAATGATCTACATACAGAAGGCCCGCTGCCGGTGGATTGTAGTTACTTTTCCATTCCCGGTATCCCGGAAGAAAAATACCGGTATAGTTTTTTCTCTCTATAAAAAGGTGAACAGTATCCCCATACGTATGAATTCCGCTCATGATCACTTCTCCTTTATCATCAGAAAGTGTAACGGGCTCAAGATAGCTTTTGCCACCGCGCGCTGTGGTCTGCTTCCATGCATCAGTTGCATCTTCCACTTGTAATGCCAATACTTTTACGGCATCGCCATGTTTGTAAATATGATCGGCCATTGCATTCTGGCTTCTTAAGGGTGTAGTAAAAACAAACGTCAGTTTATGTTGCCTTACAGCATAACTGGCTCTGTCCTTTACGCCTGTTTCAGGACCAGCATAGGCCAGATTCTGAAAACCAAAGGCAGTCTTATAAAAATGTGCAGCCTGTTTGGCATTGCCCACATAAAATTCAACATAATCTGTTCCCTGCAAGGGTAAGAAATCGGTTTGTTCTGATGAAAGGGGTTTATTCTGAGTAGGTGTGTCCATAAAAAACTAAGATTGCCGGAACCCGAAACTACGTTTGAGGTACAAAGTACAAATTACGAAATACAGGATTCAGGAAAGTAATGAAAAAATAGTAAGCGCTGTCTTGTTAGGATTTTAGTAGTTAGCTTGAGGCATCAATCTATCATCCCTCTCATAGCAAGGGCTTCCATCAACAAACAGTAGCAAAAGCGTTTGTCGTTAAAAATTTTATGGGGGTAATCGGGAGTCATGAAGTTAAAGTTAAACAATTTCGGGCATGTAAGAAATAAGAGTATGGAGCTTGAAGATATTTCCATTCATTCACGTAAACTCCCGACTCTTAACTCTTAACTCTTAACTCCTAACTTCCTTATCTTCGTTTCACATTAGAAAAAGTATGAAAATAGGGATCCTCGGCGGCGGACAATTAGGAAGAATGTTATTACAGGCGGCTGCCAATTATGTGGTGGAAACATTTGTGCTGGAGAATGATGCAGATTGCCCCGCATCGCATCTTTGTCACCATTTTACAAAAGGTGATATCAGAGATTATGATACAGTCTACAATTTTGGTACAGGCCTCGATGCACTTACGATTGAAATAGAATCCGTAAACGTAGATGCTTTAGAAAAATTAGAGACAGAGGGCGTTAAAATATATCCACGGCCATCGGCTATCCGCCTCATCAAAAATAAAATAACACAAAAAGAATTTTACCGGCATCATCAGCTACCCACAGCAGCATTTGTTATAACCGAAAACAATAAAAATTTATACAACCATCTTTCCTTCCTCCCCGCTGTACACAAAATCGGCGAAGGGGGCTATGATGGAAAAGGGGTGCAGTTACTAAACAAAGAAGATGATCTGAAAAAAGGATTTGATGCCCCTTCTGTTCTGGAGAAAAAAGTTAACATAAAAAAAGAGATCGCCATCATCGTTGCTATGAACGATGCCGGCGAAACCGTTCTGTACCCTCCTGTTGAAATGATCGTAGATCCCGTATTAAACTTATTGGATTACCAGCTGAGTCCCGCCTCTCTTCCTGAAAAAACACTCTGGAAAATTGAAGCCATCGCCATCAAACTTGTTAAGGCTCTCAAAAGCCCTGGCCTTTTTGCTGTGGAATTATTTATTGACCAGCAGGATGAAGTATGGGTAAACGAAACGGCTCCCCGCGTGCATAACAGCGGTCATCATACCATTGAAGGCAATTATTCAAGTCAGTTCGATATGCTGTGGCGTATCATGCTCAATTATCCCTTGGGCAATACAGACGCGATTCTTCCCTCAGCGATTGTAAACATTGTAGGCGCAGAAGGATGTACTGGCCCTGCAAAATATATGGGACTTGAAGAAGTATTAAAAATGGATAATGTATTTGTACATCTATACGGTAAAGCCACCACCAAACCCGGTAGAAAAATGGGACATGTAACTATCATACACAAAGACGCCAGCGATCTAACCTACAAAGCTCACCTTATAAAAAATTTATTAAAAGTAATCGCTTGAGCCTTCGATTGGGATGGCTGCTTCACTATACCTGATCTTTCTCACGGCCAATGGCTTCAGAAAACCAATACCGATAAGACTTTTGGTCTGTAAACCCGGTGAGGTATTAGTTGGGCCAAATATCCGTATGTCATCATCATAGATCATATCCAGACTATACGTGGCTGAAAAATATTTGTTGATTTTAAATGAGAACAGGTTGGTCATAAAAAAATCAACATTCAAAGGATTGTTATAATAATTTGAAAACAGATCAACCCGGCCTTTATAGGTTATGTTCTTTGCCAATAATGCATTGTTATAATTAACGGTTACAAAAGTACCCATCTGGTTAAGAATATATTTTCCCTGAGGAATACCATACACCCCTTTTTCAGACAGAGTTTGTTTGGTGATAATGGTTGACCGCGAGGTAAGAGGCGACATGAATATAGATAACCTATCTGTTGGCTTATAATCAAACCCTGCCGAAAGAATTAGATACGCCGGTGATAAAAAAGAAGAAGTAAGCTCTCCAATATTATTTGCATAAGTATACCCATCAAAAAATTGCGAACGGAAATTAAATAAAGTGGACAGATACCATTTACCTACCGTATCCATTTTATATCCGTATTTACTGAGATAATCCAACCTGTCGTCATTTTTTCTGCCACCCCTATTGGTTGCCTGTACAAACCCAAGGTTCATATCAATATTATTGTCCCAGTAATGCCGCGCTCTTTTAAAAAAGAAAAAATAATTTGCATACGCGCTTACGGCCAGTGAAAAATTATCACCCCCGGCAGCCCAGTTACTCAAAGAACCCTGGGCCAGGCTAAAACTCATCAGTCCGCCCCTTTTCCAGTTCCAGGTACTGGTATCTGCTTCCTTTTTAATAGTGCGGGAAGTTTCATTTCTTAGCCGCCCCACCACTATATCCTGCCCAGTAACCCATAAATACCCAAACAATACCGTGACCAACACAACCATTTTCTTCATTCCTGCCAACATTTGGTGGCAAAACTAATCGTTATGATTAATTTTCAACAAACAAGTGCTGACAATCTGGCATTTAAAGATACAATTTGCGTATTTTTGCAGCCTAAATTTTGTTAGGAATGGACCTATTGGAGTTATCAGGCAAAGTGCATGACGAAAAGCGCCAGGGCGAAGCCTATATTCCTGTTGTGAGACTATCGAACCGTTTGCAGAAAAGCTTTTACATAGAAAGTTATGGCTGCGCAATGAATTTTGCGGACAGTGAGGTAGTAGCCTCCATACTTAGTAAGGAAGGATATAAGTCGACAGATAATTTTGAAGAAGCCGACCTGGTACTCGTTAATACCTGTTCCATACGTGAAAAAGCAGAAGCCACCATCCGCAAAAGATTAACAGAATTCAGGAAAACAAAAGAGAGCCGTCCCGGTATGCTTATCGGTATACTCGGATGTATGGCGGAACGCTTAAAAGCAAAACTGTTAGAAGAAGAAAGACTGGTTGATATAGTAGTAGGACCCGATGCCTACCGCAGCTTGCCCGGTCTGGTAAAAGAAGCCGAAACAGGCCAGAAAGGAGTGAATGTATTGTTGAGCCGTGATGAAACTTATGCCGACATCTCTCCCATCCGCTTACACGACAACGGCATTACCGCTTTTGTTTCCATTATGCGCGGCTGCAATAATATGTGCAGCTTTTGCGTGGTTCCTTTTACCCGTGGCCGTGAACGTAGCAGGGACACCCATTCCATACTGGCAGAAGTAAAGGATCTGTATGAGAAAGGCTATAAGGAAGTAACCTTACTTGGTCAGAATGTAGACAGCTATTACTGGATGGATGAAGAGAATGATCGGCACATAACATTTGCCGATCTGTTGGAAAGAGTAGCCCTGGTAAGTTCTGAACTAAGGGTTCGTTTCAGTACATCGCATCCCAAAGACATTACAGATGATGTATTGCATACGATGGCGAAATATGAGAACATCTGTAAATGCATTCATTTACCTGTGCAAAGCGGCAGTACAAGACTTCTCCAATTAATGAACAGAACCTATACCCGTG
>JBBRHM010000047.1:0-24117 GCA_038222655.1 Chitinophagales bacterium
TACCTGAGGGTTACTGGCTTTCATGCTCAATACAATATTATGATAGCTTTCGCCACGGGCGATGCGTAAAAATTCCATAGCACTTTCCACCATGCCAATCGGTGTATCGCCATAACGGCTCATGATACGGTCACTTAAAGAACCATGATTGGTACCAATACGCATGGCGGTTCCATATTCTTTACAGATGAGTACCAATGGGGTAAAACGATCGCGGATACGTTCTATCTCTTCAATATATTCTGCATCAGTATAGTCTATCTGTTCAAATTTTTTCTTGTCTACATAATTGCCCGGGTTGACCCGTACTTTTTCAACAATTCTGGCCGCTATTTCTGCCGCGTTAGGTGTGAAATGAATATCCGCAACTAATGGCGTGTTATAGCCACGCTTACGCAATTCGTTTTTAATATTGAGTAAATTCTCTGCTTCTTTTTTGCTGGGTGCCGTAATACGCACCAGTTCCGCGCCGGCTTCAATACAACGGATACTTTGTTCTACGGTAGCCATCGTGTCCATGGTATCCGTAGTGGTCATGGTTTGCAGTCGGATAGGGTTAAGATTACCAAGCAAAAGATTGCCTATACTTACCTCTCTGGTTCTTAAACGTTTATAGCTGGTGAGTGAGTTACAATATAACTGCATACATACATGATGAAAAGCAAAACTAATAAAGAAACACCAGTAAGGGCAAAGTGTTCAGTGTAAAAGGGAGATAAGGCTTGCAAATGAAATAATTTCTTTTTACTTTTCAATTCCCTCAATTCCCATTTTCACTAAATCTCAATTATATGAAAAAGAAAACAAGTTCTCAAAACCAGCAACGCCGTGGTTTTTTAACAAAGATGGCCGGAAGTACAGCCGCTTTAGGTGTATCCATGTTTATAAATCCTTTTGCCTTGCATGCAGGTAAAAATATAAATGGATTATCTGAAAGTGCGGGAGCTGATGATTTGTTTAACCAATTGACCGGAAAACATAAAATGGTTTTTGATGTAACCCAACCGCATGGCATTTTTCCCTTTGCCTGGCCCAGGGTATTTATGATGACGAATGAACTTACCGGCACGCCGGAAAAAGACTCTAATGCAGTGATCGTTTTCCGCCATAATGGGGTACCCTATGCAATGGAAGACAGGCTATGGCAGAAATATAAATTTGGGGAAGCTTTTGGGGTTAATGACCATCTTACTGCTAAACCTGCTCTGCGCAATCCTTTCTGGCAACCCAAACCCGGGGAATTTAAAGTTCCGGGAATTGGTAATGTAGCCATTGGCATTAATGAATTACAAAAAAGCGGTGTAATGCTTTGTGTATGTGATATGGCATTGAGCGTAAACAGCGCCGTTATAGCAGGCAAGATGAATATGGACCCGGCAGAAGTAAAAAAAGATTTTGTAGCAGGATTGCTTCCCGGTATACATTTGGTACCATCCGGTATCTGGGCCCTGGGCAGAGCGCAGGAGCATGGCTGTAGTTACTGTTTTGCTAGTTGATCATACAGAACAAGAAACCCGAAACAACATTCTTTTTCCCTTACAAAGGAGGAAGAATGTTGTTGCTAAACAGCTAACCCGATCTATCGCTTGCCCTCAAAAAATCCTTCACGCTTCAGTATGCCTTTTAGAATATCAAGACGCAAAGATTGCATATCAGTTTGTGGCGAACCTTCTACGTTCATAGCAAAAAAATAAGGATGTCGGTTTTCTTCAATCCAGCCCACGATCCAACCTAAAGCATTGCCATTTTCCCGATGTCCCCAACCGGTTTTATAACAGAGACGGTAATTGGTATTGTCTTCCTGTATCATTAATTTTTTAACGATATCCTGTGTACGTTTCTGGAAAGGCAGCTGACCGAAGTATAATTTTTTTACCAGTCCCATTTCTTCATCAGCTGTTATTTTTAGCGAATTATCTAACCAGAAGGTATCCACTCTGCCACCAATTTTTTTATTGCCATATTTAAGACTGTCCAGCCAGAACTGCATAGTGTCTTTTCCAATTCTTCGGGCCACTTCCTGGTAGTAAGGCACGGCGGATACCTTGAATGCTGAGTCCATGCCAAGGTCCTTATTCCATTCCGGAACAGCTCTTGTTACGCCATCCCATTTGATTACCATTTTTTCATTTACGATTCTGCCTGTTTCAATACCGATTAATGAGTTCACAATCTTAAAAGTGGATGCAGGTAAATAAGCAGAATCTTTAAAGCGCGATAAATTATACACCAGGAACTGGCCGGTACCATTATCATACAAACCAAATGTGCCCGTAACCTGCTGCTGATCGAAATAGGTTTTTAGCGAGTTATCGGTCTTTACATTGTTCGGGGTGCAGGAGATAATTAGTAATGTGTAATTAGTAATTAGTAAAAGCAGAAGATTTCTTACTGAGCTAATTTTTGTTTTCATGCTTAATTTTTTTCTGGAACAATTCAATTACGAATTACCAAATATTAATTATTAATTTTTCAACACACCAAGTTCCCTGCCAACTTTCGTAAATGCGGCGATGGTTTTATCTAAATGATGCTGTTCATGGGCGGCACTCAGCTGTACCCGAATTCGTGCCAGGCCTTTGGCAACAACAGGAAAGAAAAAGCCAATAACATATACGCCTTCCTCCAATAGTTTAGCTGCAAAATTCTGGGCCATAGTTGCCTCGTATAACATAATCGGAACAATAGGATGATCTCCGGGTTTAATATCAAAACCGGCTTCCGTCATTTTAGTACGGAAATATTTGGTGTTGTATTCGAGTTGATCACGCAGTTGCGTTGTTTCTGTCAGCATATCGAGTACGGCGATGGAGGCACCTACAATACTGGGGGCCACTGTATTCGAAAAAAGATAGGGACGACTGCGCTGACGGAGTATTTCAATAATTTCTTTGCGGCCAGATGTAAAACCGCCACTGGCTCCTCCTAGGGCTTTGCCCAGTGTACCTGTAATAATATCAATCCTTCCCATCACATTCCTGTATTCGTGTGTACCTCGACCCGTCTTTCCCAAAAAGCCGGAAGAATGACATTCATCTATCATTACAATCGCATCATATTGATCAGCGAGATCGCAGATACGATCTAATTGTGCAATGGTACCATCCATGCTGAAAGAACCATCCGTAACAATAATACGACTTCGAAGTGTAGCGGTTTCTTTTAGTTTGGATTCCAGGTCGTCCATGTTATTATGTTCATAACGGTAACGCTGTGCCTTGCATAAACGAACACCATCAATAATGGATGCATGGTTTAATGCATCGCTGATAATGGCATCCTGTTCACCAAACAAAGGTTCAAATAAACCCCCATTGGCATCGAATGCAGCGGCATATAAAATAGTGTCCTCCGTTCCAAGAAAAGTGGCAATTTTTTGTTCAAGTTCTTTATGAATATCCTGCGTACCGCAGATGAAACGCACACTACTCATGCCATAACCATGGGTATCAATGGCTTTATGAGCTGCTTCAATTACTTTGGGATGAGAGGATAGGCCTAAATAATTATTAGCGCAGAAGTTCAATACTTTTTTTCCGTTAACCGTTATTTCAGGACCCTGTTCGCTGGTAATGATGCGTTCTTTTTTAAACAGCCCTGCAGTTTCTATTTCTTTTAATTCTTCCCCGATACGGGCCACAAATTTTTCATTCATAAGTAAGCATTTTCGATGGGCAAAGGTAGGGAACCACGATTATCTTTTACCCCAAAATGCTTTTTCTACCCGTGTCTTTGTGCCTTCGTGTGAAAAATATGCACACAAAGGCACAAAGGCACGGTTTATTTAACAGTCTTATTCCTTTTCAATTTTAACAGCAGTACCATAACATAACACCTCGGTAATACCATTCATGATCTCATTGGCATCATACCGCACACCAATGATCGCATTGGCACCCCGGCTTTCAGCATGTACAATCATATCGCGGTAAGCATCCTGTCTTGCTCTTTCACACAATTCTGTATAGATGGTAATATTACCACCGAATAAACTTTGTAGTCCCCCGCCAATATTACCGAGCAGACTACGGGAACGTACGATAATACCCCGAACCATGCCCAGTTGTTCAGTAATACGGTAACCTTTTATATCGAAGGTTGTGGTGATAAAAGAATCGTAAACCATGTTGTTTGTTTTTGGGTGAAATAATTTACCTGAAAAGTACACAAACAATCACAGGAACGCAATGGTAGAAAGATAAAAAATATACAAGAACAAAAAGTATCATCTGTATTACAAATACTATTATGCAATTTTAGTGAAAGATGAAAGGGATCGTCACAATAAGAATTGGGAAATCTTTAAATTGATATGTTCAATTCAAAATTTCCCAATTCGAAGATGTCAGAATAGGTATTTAATTAGTTTTCTATCCCCAATAACTCCACTTCAAATATCAAAGTAGCGCCCGGCGTAATAGGGCCGGGGGGAGGACTATCGCCATAAGCGAGATCCGCCGGAATATATAATTTCCATTTACTGCCCACTGTCATCAGTTGCACAGCTTCCTGCCAGCCCCGGATCACATTGGCCAATGGAAAAGTGATGGGTTCACCCCTGTCAACCGAACTATCGAATTTGGTACCATCCAGCAATGTGCCTGTATAATGACATTTTACTTTACTTGCCAGGGTTGGTTTAGTATTATCCGTTCCTGCTTTCAGAATCTCGTATTCAAGTCCGCTGGGTAAGGTTACCACGCCCGGTTTCTTAGCATTGTTGGCTAAAAAAGCCTGTCCTTCTTTTCTTCCTGCAATCGCTTTTGCAGCATTTTCTTTTTGCTGCTGTCCTTCTTTTACCGAATTTATTTTTTGCTGAAACTTACCAAGGCATTCAGAGATAGCAGCATCCGCTAAAACAGGTATTTTACTTAGTACCACATCCGATACAGCTTTTTGGAAAAGGGCAAGGTTTACATTATCAAATCCCTGTGCTTTCAAACTTTGTGCAACACGAACACCTACTGCATAACTCACACTGTCGGTATTATTTTTGAATACTATACTACTCTTTCCAGCTATCAATGGTTTGACAGCAGTAACTGGCTTTGCCCCTTGTTTAACCGTTACTGTTGTTTTTTTAACCTGTGCAAAACTGCAGATAGAACCAAGGCAGCATGTAACAATAAAAATCTGTCTATTCATTTTTTAAAATTTGAGTGGTCAAAGAAACAATATTTTGAGTGAGAAACGAAAACGGATTTACTTTATGAACGCCAAGCAGCGAAGGCCATCATTTTTTTAGTAACCCATTAACAGCTGTATGCACTTTTTCAAAATCAAACCCCGCCACGGCTTGCTGCATCATTAATGCAATCTGTTCCGTACAAAGATTTCCGATACTGCCTTCATGTACATGATGCACATCCGTTGTATGGGCAAACTTCCCTTCTTCAATAGTGATGCCTACCTGTTTATAAGCATCCCGGAATGGAACACCTTTTAATACCAGTTTATTCACTTCTTCCACACTGAAGATGTATTTATATTTTTCATCCTCCAGTATATTTTCCTTGATGCTGATATTGGACAGCATTAACTGCGCCATAGCAAGACAATCCTTCAATGTTTGAAATGCAGGGAAAAGATGTTCTTTCAATAATTGCAGGTCGCGGTGATAACCCGAAGGAAGATTGGTTGTCATGAGCATAATCTCGTTGGGTAATGCTTTAATACGGTTACAATGAACCCGTATCAATTCAAAAACATCCGGATTTTTTTTATGCGGCATGATGCTGGAACCTGTAGTGAGTTCGGGTGGAAAACTTACAAAATCGAAGTTCTGGTTAAGGTATAAACAGGCATCCATACTCAGTCTTGCTAAAGTATCCGCCACATTGGCAAGCGCCATAGCCGTGATGCGCTCTGCTTTACCACGGCCCATTTGCGCATATACCACATTATAATTCAACTCTGCAAAACCCAACAGTTCTGTTGTTAGTTTTCGATTGATAGGAAAAGAAGAACCATATCCCGCTGCTGAACCTAAAGGGTTTTTGTTTACTATGCGATAGGCTCCCTGCAAGGTAATTATGTCATCAACAAGGCTCTCTGCATACGCGCCAAACCATAACCCGAATGAGGAAGGCATAGCCAGTTGCAGGTGTGTATACCCCGGAAATAAATGTTGAGCATATTGTTCACTTTGCTTTTGCAGCAATTGAAAAAATGGCTGTATGGCAATTACAAGCTCTTCAATTTCATTTCTTACAAACAACTTGATATCAACCAGCACCTGGTCGTTACGGCTCCGGGCGGAATGAATTTTCTTACCGGTGTCGCCGAGTTTTTGTGTGAGTAATAATTCTATTTGTGAGTGAATGTCTTCTACATTTTCGTCAATGGTGAATGGTGAATCATGAATACGACCGTAGATATTTTTTAATTCTGTAACAATATCTTCACTCTCAGATACGGTAAGCAGGCCAACCTGAGCAAGCATTGTAGCATGCGCAATGGAACCCAGCACATCGAAAGGGGCCAACTGGAGATCAAATTCACGGTCTTTACCTACAGTAAACTGTTCTACCAGACGCGAAGTGTCTGTATTGTCTTTACTCCACAATTTCATAGTACCTGCTTTAAAAGTTGAATATACAGATCTATACCGTTCCTGATTTCTTCAATATAAATATACTCATCAGCGGTATGACTTCTTGCAGAATCTCCGGGACCCATTTTAAGTGTCCTAAAAGGCATCAGGGCTTTATCAGAGGTGGTAGGTGATCCATAATAAGTTCTTCCCAGTGCCAGTCCTGCTTTTATCAGCGGATGTTCCAGCTCAATGGAAGTGGACCGCATACGCAGGCTTCTGGGCACCACTTCACTTTGTACATTTGATTGTATGGTTGCGAGTACTTCTTCAAACGTATATAATTCATTTATTCTTGTATCCACTACAAAATGGCATTGTGAGGGTACTACATTATGCGCCTTATTTTCTGTATCAATTACGGTTACCGTCATTTTTACCTGACCAAGAAGGGGTGATATTTTTTCAAAATGATAGTTTCGAAACCATTCAATATCGGGTAATGCTTTGTATAATGCATTCTCCCCTTCTTCACGGGCAGCATGACCGGCTTTGCCTTTGGCTGTAACATCCAGCACCAGCAATCCTCTTTCCGCAATGGCCATCTGCATTTGCGTAGGCTCTCCCACAATACCACATTCGATTTTTGGTAACTGAAACAACAGCACTTCAATTCCATTGATGCCCGATATTTCTTCTTCAGCAGTGGCAGCAAAGACAATATTATATGCCAGGTTCTCCTGTTCATAAAAATATAAAAACACGGCCATTAGTGAAACGAGGCAACCGCCTGCATCATTACTTCCGAGGCCGAATAACTTTCCTTCACTTTCAAAAGGCAGAAAAGGATTCAGTGTATATGCTTTGTTGGGTTTTACTGTATCGTGGTGAGAATTAAGTAATAAACAGGGTTTACTTTCATTAAAAAATTTATTCTTTGCCCATACATTATTCATGTAACGGTTAACATCAACACCTTTACTTTGCAAAAACGTTTCGAGAATAACAGCAGTTTCTCCTTCCTCTTTACTAAATGAAGGAACAGAGACGAGTTTTTTTAATAACCCAACGGCATCCTGTTGTAATATATTTACCTGTTGCTCATTCATGCAGTATGGTTGTGCCTGTTTTACCCGCGATCAACTGTTCCAGTTCTTCTGCCCTGCCTATCATAACTTTATGTACCCCGTTTTGTAAGGCAGTGAACGCATTATCCAGTTTGGGTATCATTCCGGCAAAGATCAGATTCTTTGATTTCAACATTTCGTAATCAGCAGGATTGATAATGGGAATCACGGAATTTTCATCATGTACATCCAGCAGCACGCCGGCTTTTTCAAAAGTATAAACTAGTTGCACAGTATATATTTTTCCCATCGCTTTGGCTATTTCCTGCGCAATGGTATCTGCATTGGTATTTAATAACTGGCCATTGCTATCATGTGTAATAGGCGCTACCACAACTGCGAGTTCACCACCCAGCAGATTTTGCAGGAAGTCTGTATTCACTGAATTAATATCTCCAACAAATCCATATTCGATGGTTGCATGTACCCTTTTGTGTGCAGTAATCATATTACCATCCGCGCCTGTTAATCCAATAGCATTGCATCCGTTCGCCTGCAATTGTGTAACAATATTTTTATTAATATACCCTGCATATACCATGGTTACTATCTTCAATGTTTCTGCATCGGTAATTCTTCTGCCATCGATCATCTGTTGCGGAATACCTAAATCCGCCGACAGCTTTGTTGCCAATTTTCCGCCACCATGTACTAATATTTTATTTCCTTTAATGGCTGCAAAACTCTTCAGAAAGGAAGAAAGTTTGCTTTCATCATCAATAATATTACCACCGATTTTTATTACGTAAAGCACGGCCTCACTCCCGGGCTGCCCAGAGGGCGTGTTAATTTGGCTATTATTTTGATTATCCACTTTCATTAAGTATACTTCAATTCTTTGTAGGAAATTTTTATTCCCTAAGTAAGTTAGGGGGTATGTAATATCTCACTTAACACCGCCTGTGCTGCCCATACCCTGTTACCGGCCTGCCTGGTTACCAGGCTATTTGGCCCGTCTAATATCTCATCACTTAATTCTACATTTCTTCTAACTGGCAAACAATGCATCACTTTTGCCTTATGCGTAGTTTGCAATTTTTCTTCTGTCAGCATCCATTCAGGATCGTTTTCATAAACTTTCCCATAATCAGTGTACGTGCTCCAATTCTTTACATAAATAAAATCTGCGTCTTTTAAAGCAGCATCCTGGTCGTGCGTAATGGTAGCTCCATTTGTAAATTCTTTTGCCAGTTCATAATCCTGCGGGTGCGCAATTACAAAATCAGCCTCGCCCCAGGCATTGATCCATTGGGCAAAACTATTGGCCACGCATTGCGGAAGCGCTTTAATATGCGGCGCCCAGGTTAAAACTATTTTTGGTTTGCTGCCGCCCAATATGCGGGCATTTTGCATGCTTTCCTTTATAGTTATTATATCTGTTAATGATTGCAGGGGATGGAGCGTTGCACTTTCTAAACTCACTACAGGCACACCGGCATATTTGATAAACTGGTTAATATACATTTCACTGTAATCATCTTCCCGATTCATTAAAGATGGAAATGTTCTGATACATAATATATCAAAGTACTGTCCCAGTATGGGTGCTGCATCTTTTACATGTTCCACCGTATTGCCGCTCATAATGGCGCCTTCCTCAAACTCGAGCGCCCAGCCTTCTTTGTCAACGTTAAATACAATCGCTTCCATTCCCAAATTTTTGGCAGCGATTTGTGTACTCAATCGCGTACGCAAACTGGGATTCAGAAATAGCAGGCCCATGCGTTTATCAGCGCCCAGTTGCCTATCAGCAAAGGGATTGGCTTTATATGCCAAAGCCTTAGCGGCAAGGGCATTAATATCGGTTACATCATTAACGGAAATAAATTGTTTCATACCCTAACCCTAAAGGGAATTTATATATTATCTACTATTGAATACCCATGTTACTTCGTTGTGTCACTCACTGCAGCGTTCTGTTCTTCTCTCAACTCTTCAATGGCCTCGTTCAACGATTCCAAAAAATCATCCATCTGTCTTTTATTCAATGCCAATGATGGCAACAAACGGATCACATTTGGTTTTGCCTCACCGGTAAATATTTTGAAATCGAATAATAACTTCTTTTTTAGATTTTTCAATTTTTCAGGTACATCAAAACCTATCATCAATCCGCGGCCACGCACATTCTGTAAATCCGGGATAGCTTGTAACTGGCCCATCAGGTATTGGCCATTTGCTTTTGCATTCTCCATTAGTTTTTCCTCTTCCATCACTTCCAATACCGCCAGCGCTGCTGCGCAGGCAAGTTGGTTGCCACCAAACGTTGTGCCCAGCATCCCATACCTGGAGTGAATATGTGGGGCAATTAAAATACCTGCAACCGGAAATCCATTACCCATTCCCTTTGCCATTGTATAAATATCCGCGTTGGCACCTGCATGATCGTGGGAGAAAAACTGGCCGGTTCTGCCGTAACCGCATTGCACACTGTCTGCAATATATACAGCACCATATTCATCACACAGGTTCCGGATCAATAGAAGGAAACTATCATCAGCAATATTGATACCGCCCACGCCCTGTATGCCTTCAATGATTACAGAAGAAATATCTTTTCCGTGTTTGGCAAAACAATTCTGCAGCGCATTTACATCATTAAAGGGAAGAAAGATTACATTATCTGTTTCATTAACCGGCGCCACAATTGATGGATTATCTGTTGCCGCTACTGCCAGAGAAGTTCTTCCATGAAAGGATTTGGTAAAAGCAATAATTTTTTTCCTGCCATTATAAAAAGATGCCAGCTTCAAAGCATTTTCATTCGCTTCCGCCCCACTGTTACAGAGAAACAAATGGTAATCTTCCTTACCGCTTAGCCTGCCCAGCTTCAAAGCCAGTTCCTGCTGAATAGGAATAATTACCGAATTAGAATAAAAAGCAATCTTTTGCAATTGATCCTCAATACGCTTTACCCAATGCGGATGTGTATGCCCGATACTGATTACGGCATGGCCCCCATACATATCTAAATATTGAACACCTTCTGCATCCCACACATAAGAGCCGCTGGATTTTGTGATGGCAATGTTATTGAGTGGATATACGTCGAAAAGTGTCATAAGTTATGCGTTGTAAATAATAAGTTATGCCCTGACTTTAGTGATTAAAGCTATCAGCATTCCCTTTACTTCATTAATTAATGAAAATAGAATTTTAAATTTATCGTCGGGTAAATTAAATCTTTGAAGTCTTGCATGATATTATTTACAATTTAAAACCCTACTGCTTTCAGCCTCAACCCCATCGTTTCTTCCAGCCCAAATACTAAATTCATATTTTGCACCGCCTGACCGCATGCGCCTTTTAATAAATTATCTATAGCAGTATGCACTACGATACGGCTGCCTTGTTTTTCTATATGCAGCAAACATTTATTGGTATTGACAACCTGCTTCAGATCTATCATCATATCGCTCACATGTGTAAAAGGATGTTCCGCGTAAAACGTTTTATATAATTGCTTTATTTCTTCCAGAGGCAAACCGCAATCAATAACAGAGCTTACATAAATACCACGCGTAAAATCGCCGCGCCAGGGAACAAAATGCACATCCATCCCATCATTGCCCTGCAGTTGCTGCAGGCTTTGGTGTATCTCTTTTATATGCTGGTGCTGTAATGTTTTATATGCCTGAATATTATTTGCACGCCAGCTAAAATGTGATGTGTTATGCAAACCCTGGCCAGCACCTGTTGAACCTGTAATACCGGTGGTATATACATCTCCCAACACACCTGCTTTAGCCAATGGCAATAATCCTAATTGAATAGCCGTGGCAAAACAACCGGGATTAGCAATATTTTTTGCGCTGCGTATCTGCTCCCTGTTAAGTTCGGGCAGACCATATATAAATTCGCGATGCATGAATGACGACTCCCGCTGAAGCCTGAAATCCTGCGACAGATCAATTACTTTGATGGTATCAGTAACCGGGTTTGCGGCAAGAAATTTTTTTGCATCACCATGACCTACACATAAAAATAAAACATCTATATCATCGAGTAAAGTATCTGTAAATACAAGATCTGTTTCTCCGGCAAGATCTGTATGTATATTACTTACCGCATTTCCTGCATTACTGGTACTGTGTATACATGAAATAGTTACGTTGGGATGATTGATCAATAAACGGATCATCTCACCGCCTGTATAACCGGCACCACCTGCTATACCTGCACGCACAATATTACCGCCAGCTGTTGAAGGACTATTGCTATTGTTTTTTTCTGTTAGTTCAGGTTTCATTTATAAAAGCGTTTTCAATGTGAGTCTTTTCTACATCCCACTTCAATAATTAGCGGTTCATTTATTCGATTCTTTTATATTATGATAGATGGCAGTCTGGTTGCCGAATATTTTAGAGAACCCTCTAACATCTTCTCCGGTCCAGCCGGTATTCATTTCTCCGTACTTGCCAAATTTACTGCTCATCAGGTCATACGTTGATTCAATACCAATCACCTGGAAACGATAAGGAAACAACTGCACAAACACATCGCCTGTTACATTGGCCTGCGAACTTTCAAGGTAAGCTTCTATATCTCTCATTACCGGGTCCAGTATCTGACCTTCATGCAGCCAGTTACCATAGAACTGCGCCAGTTGGTCCTTCCAGCCTAACTGCCATTTAGTTAATACATGTTTCTCCAATGCATGGTGGGCCTTCAATATCACCATTGGCGCTGCCGCTTCAAACCCTACCCGACCTTTAATCCCGATGATGGTATCACCCACGTGAATATCTCTTCCAATACCATAGGGGCCCGCGAGGCTCTGCAAAAACTGTATAGCTTCTGAGGGATGACCAAATGTTTGATCGTTTACAGATGATAATTCGCCTTTTATAAATCCAAGTTTTATTTCTTCATTTCCTGTTTTGGTTACCTGCGTGGGCCAGGCTTCTTCCGGAAGTATTCCTTTTGATTGTAAGGTTTCTTTTCCACCAACACTGGTTCCCCATAATCCTTTGTTAATGGAATAGGCTGCCTTATCAAAATTCATTTGAACGCCTTTCGCTTTCAGGTAACTGATCTCTTCCTCACGGCTCAGTTTCAGGTCGCGTATGGGTGTAATGATCTCCACTCCGGGTATCAGGATATTAAAGATCATATCAAAACGCACCTGGTCATTTCCGGCACCGGTACTACCATGGGCAACAGCTACCGCATTCAATTTTTTGGCATGCTCCGCAATATGCAATGCCTGACTTAATCTTTCAGCACTTACGCTTAATGGGTAAGTATTATTTTTTAATACATTTCCGTAGATAAGATATTTGATGATACTGCCGTAATAACTTTTTACTGCATCAACGGTAGTATGTGTTTTTACTCCCAGTGTATACGCATGTTTTTCTATCTGTACCAATTCATCTTTACTAAATCCACCGGTATTCACGATCACACTATGTACCTCATATCCCTTGTCTTCCGTAAGATATTTTACACAGTAGGAGGTATCCAGTCCGCCGCTGAAGCCGAGTACAACCAATTTACCCCCGGCCTTTGAAACGGTGCTGATAATACTCTCTTTTGTTTGATTCGTTTTCATTTTAGTATCGTAATTTTCTAACAAATTTTTTAATGCCGCATTCAGTGTTAAGGCGTAAAGAAGAAATGAAACAAAGATTTCATTTTTGAATTACCGCCACCTCCATTTCCTACAGACTCTTTTTTTCTGAACAGTTGTAATAATTTACTTTGCTTAATTTTCATAAACCGTTCGTACAATTTTGATTTCTGTTTAAACTCTACGGAAGTTTCCTCTGGTTCATAGTGATCAGCGGGATCATACAACATTGCCGTACACATACAGTTCTTCCTGTCTTTACTCATCAGGATATCGAAGTTCACACAGCTTTTGCAGCCCGACCAGAATTCTTCATCATCTGTGAGCTCACTATAGGTTACGGGTTCATACCCCAAGTCGCTGTTAATTTTCATCACCGCCAGGCCCGTGGTTAACCCGAATATTTTTGCGTTGGGATATTTTTGCCTGGATAAATTAAAAATTGTCTGTTTTATTTTTTTAGCAATCCCGCTTTTGCGCAATGCAGGAACTACGATCAGTCCACTATTGGCAACGAACTCTTCATGCCCCCATACCTCAATATAACAAAAGCCAACCCAACTCCCATCGGGCAGGTGTGCAATCACAGCCTTCCCTTCTTCCATTTTCTGGGCCACATATTCAGGGCTGCGTTTGGCAATACCGGTTCCGCGGGCTTTTGCCGAAGACTCCATCTCGTCTGTTATGGTCTGAGCGTAGTGTGTGTCGCCACTATTCGCTACACGAACAATAATATTATCTTCCAACTTGTAATAAATTAATAGAGTAAAAAAGAAACACCACTGGTGTTGTTGCAAGCCAATTCTGGGAGAATGTTCACTGATAGGGGCAAGTGCCAGTTGCTCGTCCTATCAGAACCCACGTCGAGGTCGCGGGAGAACGTTTGCAGGAACTGCGGAAACCAATGTTCCGGTAACAGTACCCTGGTAAAGATTGATATGATTTGAAATCTGTTTCACTGGTATGAAGGTAGAAAACAATTGATTAAATGTAAAAGTATAACAGTTTGCTATAGCAGCCTGAGTTTTTTTATGAAAGTTTGGTTAACATATCTAATGCAAAAAGCCACTCAGTATAACTGAACGGCCTTTGCTTTCTATATCTCATCTGTTAATTTTCGCCTCTGTGGTTGCCGCCAAATCCGCCCGGAGGCCTCATACCTTCGGGAAAACCTCCTCGTCGCTGCTCCTGTCCTCTTTGTTGTTGACCAGCAAAGCTTCGGAGGTTGTACGTAAATGTTAGCATGAAATAGCGGGTAAGATTATTTGTCTTAGTATTAATAATCTGGTTAGCAGTTGCCTGGCTGCTTACAGAAACGTTCTGCTTCAGTACATCAAAACAGCTAAGCCTAAACTCGCCTGCTTTGTTTTTAAGAAACTGTTTCGCAATAGAAGGTGTTATCAGGAAAACAGTGGTGTTATACCCCGGTGCACGGTTACCATAATGCGTGTAATCAAAATCACTAGCCAATATCCAGCCACTATTGGAATACACTGTAAAATCAGCAGCCAGTGATTGCGTGGTATAGTTGGTATTCTGATTTGCCGAAAGGGTATTTCGGGATGGATTATACGAAAAAGAGGTACTCAGGTTCATATCGAAATTCTTTTTCAGGTTCGTGGTCCATTTAATGGTTTCTGATAAGGTAGTGCTGCGTGTATAGTTACTTACATTGTTTAGGAGCGATTGACTCTGCACAAAATTGACATTCGTTTGCAGGTTCAAATTAGACTTGGGTGATTTTATAGGAAAGCCGTAATTGAAATAGCCCGACAGGTTATACGTGCCTCCCAGATTAACATAGGTAGTTGTTTTTCCTCCGTTCCCATTGGGATTCTGGATAATAGAATTCTGGATATCATTAGACGTAGCGCTTGCATTGATGGTTGCAAATATGATACGCTGGGTAAAAGGATCGAATGAAGTATATAATACACGAAGACTGTTGGTGAATTGCGGCTTCAGGTTGGGATTACCCTGCTGAAAATTAATGGAATCGGAAGTTGTAAGTATAGGCTGCAACTGCGCCGTGCTTGGCTGACCCGTTCTTCCATTATAAAAAATACGCAGGCTTTTTGTACGGGTATAGTTATACGTAAAATTAAAAGTAGGCGTCAGGTTCACATAATTTCTTGTAACAAGAACGTTCTTGGTAGTGTTGTTGCTGGTAAGGTCTGTAAACTGTAAACCGGTTCCAAAATTGAGGTTAAACTTGGTTTGTTGTATCCGGTAACTAAGGTTTGCAGTATTTGATGTGGCTGTGTATTTATAGGAATTACTGAACAGGCTATCGAACACACTAAATTTTTGCCCCGCATTATCAAAACGATAAGTATTGTTAATGTTAGTACTGTTATTATAGGAATAGGAATACCGCAACTCTATCATCTGGTTCTTTCCGATAGGTTCAGTGTAGGAAACTGTTGGATTTAAAGTAATTGACCTAGAAGAATCCACATAATGCTGGTTAATGGTATCCGTTTTTATAAAGGGCTTGTAAAAAGTGTTGACGGAATAATTATTTCCGTCTCCATTATTTTCACTGGCCGAAAAACCAAGATCTAAAGAAACGGTTCTGCCTTTTTTTGCCAGCCGGTGCCGCAACTGAAGATTTGCTCCGTTGATATTAAATCCACTGTTATAACCCGAGGTCTTACTGACAGATTGATTGATAGCTGTATTTTTTCCACCTGTTGTAATGGTTGTTGAAATAGCGTTGGGATTGCTATTCTGGAAAGCGATGTTAGGACGGAAGATCAATGAATTATTTGAATCGATCCTGTCTTCTAGGTTAAACGTAAAACTATGGTTCTCATTTCTGGAAATTGACGAAGAGGTTGCATTATTATAGGTAGATGAATCTCTCGTCAGAATATTCTGTGTATTACTTACCTGGTCTGTAGCGATATGTGGTGCATTAAAAAAATAACTACCATAGGCATCCACTTTTTTACTCCAGGCATCACGGTAGTTCAGGCCGCCGGCCCACACTGTGGTAATGCCGCTACCTCCACCTGCATTATTTCCGCCGAATCCACCAAATCCACCACTTGTACGTCCACCGCCACCGCCGCGGCCGCCGCCCAGGTTCTGCTGGGTAAAACTTTGTTTATTAATATCATTGGCTTGCCCCAATACAGTAATTTGCTGGTCGCCATTCACCTTACTAAAATTGAAACTTTCATCATAATTACCATCGGTTCCTATCCCTGCAACTGCTTTTCCAAACATGCCTTTACGCATATCTTTTTTAGTGGTGATATTGATCGTCTTTACGCGGTTACCATCATCAAATCCTGTGAATTTACTCTGATCGCTCTGGTCATCAAATACCTGTATTTTATCAATCACATCAGGAGGTAAATTTTTCGTGGCCAGTTTTGGGTCATCACCAAAAAAACGTTTGCCATTCACTAATACGCGCTGTACCTGCTCCCCCTGCGATTTTATAGTTCCGTCTTTACCCACTTCCATACCAGGAATTTTTTTCAACAGATCCTCTGCCACAGCATTGGGTTTGGTTTTAAAAGCAGATGCAGTAAATTCTACCGTATCTTTTTTCATCTGGATAGCAGATTGTGTTACAGTAACATTCCCCAGATCAGTAGCAGACTGCCTGAGGTAAATGGTACCGACATCGATCGTAGCATTTGCTTTTGAAAAAGTCAGCTTTCGTGAAATGGGCTCATAGCCCTGGAACTTTATCTGCAGCAGCATATCACCAAATGAAATATTGGTCATAGAAAAACTGCCATCCGATTTAGCCAGACCCACTACTTCCAAAGTAGAATCTTTGGCATCAAGAACAGTTACGGTTGCATCTTTCAGTGATTGCTTATTTAAAGAGTCGGTTAACTTACCTTTTACTGTACCGGTAGTCTGCGCCATTGACGAGACAGAGATCAGGATACAGAGGGGTATAAAAAGTTTGTGCATACAATAGGGAGTATTAATTGCCAGTGATTATGTTACGCTTACTCTACCGCTTGTTTGTAAGTATAACGATTGTTCTTTTCAAAAATGATGGTAGAGGATAAGCGACTAATGGAAAACTAACCTGATTGTTGAATTATACTACCAGAAAATCGGTGAAATCTTACAGGTGATAGGTAGGGTTTACAGGCGCTCCTGTTTACCCATAAAAAACCTCCTTTCACCGAAAGTATTCCAGCGGAACGCGCTAACAATAATCCTGCCGTTTACAAATTGCTTTTTAAATAAACATTTCCTTATTTTACACGACCGATGCTTTTATCAATCAAAAAAAAGAAAATGAGAAATACATTCCTATTACTGTCTTTGTTTGCAGCTGTGATGTTGCCAATAATTTCGTGCAATCCGGCTACAACCAAAACAGAAAAGCCCGCACCAGCTACGCTCACTATGCAGAAAGATACGGCAACCAATATATTTGAACATTTGTTAGTTGACAACAGGAAAGACCCCAGCTGCGGTATGCCTGTAAAAGCGGGTATCAGCGATACAGTGCATTATAAAAATAAAGTGCTGGGCTTCTGCTCTAAAGAATGTAAAGAAACATTTCTTAAAAATCCTGAAGGAATGATTGCGGCGGCGGAACTGAAAAAATAATTTTCGTGAGACGTGAGTATGAGCCACAAATTCACGACTCACCATCACGTCTCAGGTTTAACTAAACAGGTACTCTACATCTTCCTTCGTAAGGCTCTTTACAAATCCCTCATCATCTGTAATCAGGTCTTTGGCAAGATTGCGTTTTCGCTCCTGTAGTTTTAATATTTTATCCTCCACTGTATCGGTGCAGATCATACGGTAAGCAAATATATTTTTTGTCTGACCAATGCGGTGCGTGCGGTCAATGGCCTGTTGCTCCACAGCAGGGTTCCACCAGGGATCAACGATGTATACATAATCCGCCGCGGTTAAATTTAACCCCACACCTCCCGCTTTTAAAGAGATAAGAAATACCCGGCAGTTCTCATCATTCTGAAAACGGGTAATCGCTCTTTCCCTTTCACTTACCGTGCTGCTTCCGTCAAAATATTCATAGTCAACACCCAGCTCCTTCATTTTTTCTTTGATCAATGCCAGCATTCCCAAAAATTGTGAGAACACCAAAGCCTTATGATTACTGATATTTTCAGTAATCTCTCTACCTATCTCTTCTAATTTAACTGACACATTTGGGAAACGTTCTTCTTCTTTTACAATAGCCGGACTATCGCATATCTGCCTCAGTTTCATCAACCCCTGTAAAATGGTTAGCTGCGATTTTTGAATGCCCTGGTCCGCAACCACACCTAATATCTTATCCCGGTAATCATTCCTGTATGCTTCATAGATTTTACGTTGTTCATCACCCATTTCACAGAATAAAACCATTTCCTGTTTTTCAGGCAGATCTTTGGCCACCTGCTCTTTGGTTCGGCGAAGGATAAAAGGATATAATAATTTACGCAAATGATCTTTCTGTTCTTTTTCTCCAAACTTATCAATCGGCACAGAAAATTCCTGTTTAAAAAATTCTACACTGCCCAGCATACCCGGGTTTAAGAAATTCATCTGCGCAAAAATATCGAATGTATTATTCTGCAGGGGTGTACCACTCAGGCACAAACGATTATGTGCCTTGAGAAGGCCCGCAGCTTTCGTAACCTTACTACTGGGGTTTTTGATGGCCTGGCTTTCATCCAGAATTACATAATCGAATGAGACATCTACGAACTGTTTTATATCACTGCGCAAGGTTCCATAGGTAGTGATGATTACATCAATGGCAGGATTACCCAGGGTTTCCCTTGAGCGGTTACCGCCATGATGTATATAATAGGTAAGTGATGGCGTAAATTTCTGAATCTCGTTCTGCCAGTTAAACATAAGAGTGGTAGGACAAACTACCAGTGCTTTGAGCTTTCCGTTTTCCTCTTTCAGGTGATGAAGAAAACTTAATGCCTGTACGGTTTTACCCAATCCCATATCATCTGCCAGTATGCCGCCCCATTGTACTTCACGCAGGTAATTGAGCCATTGAAACCCACTTTCCTGGTAGGGACGAAGAATATGCTTAAGGTGTGCCGGTGCAGGAATCTCTTTAATGGAATGATTTCCCTTCAGCCGTTCGTATTTTTCTTCCAGTTTAAAAAATAGCTCTTCCTCATCACGCTGCAGGTACAGTTCTTCTATTACACTGAAATGGTATTTACTCAGTTTCATGTTACCCGCATTTCCATCACCTACACGAAACAGCAGTGAATATTTTTTAATCCACTCTTCGGGTAATATGCCTAAAGTGCCGTCTGATAACTGTACAAATTGTTGCTTATTGGTAAGCGCTTTCTTAACTTCTTCAACAGTAACTTTCTGCTCACCGAAATTGATTTCAATCTTGGCATCAAACCAATCGGTATTACTACTGATGAAAATTTTGGTGGAAGGTTTCGCTGTATTGAATCGGAAATTCTTCAATGCTTCAAATCCAAATACCGGTATGTTCATCTCTTTTATAGCGTCTACAAAAAGAAAAAACCAGTTATTCCGTAATACATCAGAGCCTTTCAGCGCCAATACATTTCCTTCCGCAGGACGTATGAATCCGGAATGTAGTGATTCGATCTTTTGTATAAACTCATTTTCAACTTCGAGGTTGCGTTGGATTACCAGCAATTTATCGGCAAGCGGTAAAATTATTTTTTCTTTATCGGTACTTCGTACATCGTATCCTTTGTAATTAAAAAGAGGTTGGAACAAAAGATAATCGCCTTTTTCTTTCAGCATAATCTTCACCTCCGGCCGGATGTCTTTTACTTCCTCTCTCTCTACATTGGTAAAATGTACATTATAATCTTTTGATAATGGGAGGATGAACTGTTGCAATTGCGCCGCCCAGTCTTCTGCTGCTATGCTGATTTTACCAGAAGGCAGAAATTTTTCAGCCAGCATAATGTCTTCCGAACGTTGCCAGGTAAAAAACTGATTGTGGTATTGGAAAAGTAAAGTGGATCCATTTTCATTCTCTGCAATATTCAGATCGGCCAGTGGTAATTTTACGCGGCAGTCAACTTCATACCTGCCATTTGCATAGTTTACTTCAAATTCGGGGCTAATAAATTGCTGCATTAATTCTGCCGGCAACAGGTTGGATGTGGTAAATATTTTCTTTGGCTGCAGGTAAAAAACAAAATGACTGTTGCCCAGTTCCGTAAAAAACTTCTTAAACTTTGGATGCAGGTATTCATTAATAAGGTGGCGCGTTTCTTCGGGCAACTCATCATTATGCTGCTGGATAATATTTTCCCAGATACCACTAAAAGGAGAGTTGCGGTTAAGGTAACGGCTTACTTCAGCTGGCATCAGTTTGCGTAACTGTTGCAACAGCATTTTATCGTCTTCACTGAATACTTCGGTATTAATGAATTTGGTGAGATCAAGCTTCGCAGCTTTACTTATGTATTTTGTGAGTTCCTCATCTGCTTCGCCCTGTACAGCTTCCAGTTGGATATACGGATATTGCAATTCATTCTCCGTAATAACGATACCCATTTTTAAAGTAGTAGGCACGGGCTCATACGCTGCCATAACAGCTGTGGTAGCCTGTTCTGCATTATCGGATTTTGGGCGAAAGTCGGCGGCAGGATTCAGCGATACACGTTTAATGGAAGTATCAAGCACCCGTAAAAAAGGCTTACTGTCAGTATACGTAAATTCGAATTTCCCTTTCAGGTCGTCACTGAGTGAATAGCCATAAAGTGCAAGTAATTTATTTTTTTCTTTATCCCAGTTACGGATCGAATCAAAATAATTAGGGCCATAATTATGCAACAGCTGCAGTAATACGATATTCTTATGTACACAAAGCGGGTGTTCAGAATCGCTCTGGCAGTTGCAGCTGGTATCAAAACTTCTTTCCTCATTTTTTTGAATAACCACCCGGAATGTATGGCCTTCGTATTCCAGTTCAGCCAGTACTCTCTCATCTTTAGCTTCCATAATATTGCTATGGGTACTGCGCAGATAATTTTCTGCTGCTTCAAAATTTTCCTGGGCAGATAACATGCGAATCAGTTTCAGTTCCAGTTGTTTCATTTTTACAACCGTATGCCCCTGGTCGTACACCGTTTCTTTATCGCCTAATAAATTTTTATCGAGCAGATCCTGCAGGTGAAAGAGTGCACCTGCTTTATGGCGGCATATTTCGGAAAGATTATACGGACAACTGCAACGGAGTGATAAGGTTTTAGGATCTTTAAATTGGTTGATATGTACTTTATAGAAAGTAGCATATCCATCATCTTTTACACGGAAAACCACGGCACCCATCAGGTCATCATATTCCAACAGTTCTACATTACCCAGCGCATGTATTTTTTTTCCACGACGGATCACTTCTTCCGTACCACTGTTGTAAATGTGTTTAATCAGGTAAGGCAACGCCATAGTAAAATCTGAAGTTTTGAGTCTGGAGTGTACAGCTGGATAAAAGAGTAAGACGCTTACTCCAGACTGCTGGCTCCTGACTTACGTAAAGGGCAATTTGCAAAAGTAAAGGAAAGCAGGCCGGTTTCCGAAGAGAATTGGAAGAATTATGAATGAAATATTTGTTAAGGGTAAAAGATAAGGTAGCGCAAACAGATTACGCCTACCTCCTACGATGAACTATCGACTAAATCACGAGGTCACCATTTTTAAAGATGGGTAACACATTGGCCACATCGGCAGTTACGCAATATTCAAGGTCCTTTTCAAGACCGTAGGAAGCGAGGCGGTGCCAGTGAGTGGTGCGACGTATAAAACTGCCCATATCATTTTTATGGATGCCATACATATCCATAGCCATGAGGCTACTGTCGCAGTGAATCGTAAAATGATCCTGAATGCGATTAAGTACTGCGCCGGCGAAGAGTGCATCTTCCAGATTAAACCTGTCCTTCCAGGCTGAGCAGCCGAGAATCACATTTTTATTTTGCGCAATAAGGTGATCACAAACAGCAGACAGGTTAGGAAAAGAACCAGTTACTACTTCCGATGCACCATTATTAAGTGCCATATGCAAGAGCCGTGTACCATTGGTTGTAGTGAGCACCAGCGTTTTACCTTCAATAAATTTGCGGGGATATTCAGCGGGAGAATTTCCATAATTCAGGCCTTCGATTACTTTACCATCCCGCTCACCGGCAGTGATACCGCCGGTATTTTTACCAATCTGAATGCATTGTTCTACCGTATCAACCGGTATTACCCTTGCCGCTCCATTATACAATGCAGTAGCAATGGTAGAGGTAGCACGAAAAACATCAATTACTACCACTACACAATTGGAAATATCATAGATATCCAATAACCGTGGCGAAAGAACCGTATACAGGTTAGGCTTGCTCATCAAGCCGCAAAGATAAGGCGGCAGGTAATATCGAATGTTGAACTGAACAACAAAGAAGAAATGACCAGGAAGCATGATCATACCCGCAGGTAATGAAGCTATCTGCGGTCCCTTCCTTTTAGCGGTTTGGTAATCATCAGTTTCTCCAAAATAATAATTACCCATTACTTCGTACCCGCAAAACCCAATCGGCAACGCGCTTTCATTCCCTTTTCATCATTGAATGTTGTACAGTTATTTTTTTGACAGTATCAACAACTCATTTGCCTGTATTTCGGTTACATAGCGCTTTACACCCTGCTTATCGGTATAATTCCGGTTAACGAGTTTACCTTCGATAGCTACTTCAATTCCCTTCACAAGATATTTTTCAGCAATCTCTGCCAGTTTACCCCAGGCTACTACATGGTGCCATTGGGTTTCTGTTATTTTTTCACCTTTCCCATTTTTGTAGGTTTCGTTTGTGGCCACATTGAGGTTGGCCACTTTTTTACCCTCTGCCATAGTTTTCATTTCAGGGGCCTGGCCAAGGTGACCAATAAGCTGCACTTTGTTTTTAATCGCATTCATAACGGTTTAGTTAGTTGTTTTAAAATCAGGCAGGCTTAGCACTGCCGTTAACAAAACAAATATGATATACAAACCAAAAAATATCCGGTTTTATTCGTTTACTTACGGGTATAAACGTTTACAAACGGGAAACTCACCATTATCTGTGCCCTGAGTATCTTTACACTTCCATCAACTTACGTAACTTCATTTTACGGTACGCATGGCGGGTTAGCCATTACCATTTTTTTCAAATACCGGCCATTATCTTTTAAAAATATTTGTTATAAAACCCTATTATGGAAATCAGAAAAGACCTTAAACTCGCCGTGTTAATTGATGCCGATAATGTTCCCTACGCAAACGTGAAAGAAATGTTTGAGGAGATTGCCAAATACGGGACGCCTACTTTTAAAAGAATTTATGCAGACTGGACAAAGCCCACCGTTTCGGGATGGAAAAAAGTATTACTGGAAAATGCCATCACCCCTATCCAGCAGTACAGCTACTCTTCGGGTAAAAATGCGACCGACAGTGCACTGATTATTGATGCGATGGATATTTTATACACAGGTAAAGTAGATGGCTTCTGTATTGTTTCCAGTGACAGTGATTTTACAAGGCTTGCCACCCGGCTACGTGAAGCCGGTATGAAAGTAATCGGCATCGGTGAAAAAAAAACCTTAACTCCTTTTATAACAGCGTGCGACAAATTTATTTATATCGAAATTCTGAAACCCGAAACAACAGTTCATACAGCAACTGATAATAAAAAAATGTCGAAAAATGAAACGCCTCCTGCTAAAACGCCTTTGAGTAAAATAGATCCTGAAATTATTAAACTTTTTGCCGACAGTATTGATGACCTGGCAGATGATAATGGATGGGCATTCCTGGGAGATTTGGGAAACTTACTCTTAAAAAAGAAACCGGATTTTGATCCCCGTAATTATGGGTATACTAAAATGCTACCGCTTATAAG
>JBBRHM010000048.1:0-23833 GCA_038222655.1 Chitinophagales bacterium
ACCGGCTACCCCACAATTATCGCTTGTTGTTGCATCACCAATAATAATCGCAGCTCCACACTGACCTCCATCATTTGGCACACTGATATTGGCTGGCGCTGTGACTATTGGCTTCTCCGTATCTGTTATAGTAACAATAAAGTCTGCTGTTGTGGTATTGCCGCTAACATCAGCAGCAGTCACAGTTACTGTTGTGCTCCCAACAGAAAACACACTTCCCGATGCAGGACTATAACTCAGTGCTACCGGGCTGCAATTATCGGTTGCCGTAGCACTGAATGTTACAATAGCGCTGCACAAGCCAGCATCATTTGACTGGTTTATATTACCAGGCACAGTGATTACAGGCGCTTTTGTATCTGTTACAGTAATGGTTTGAGTAGACACACTGCTGTTACCATTGGCATCAGTTGCAGTCCATGCCCTGGTGATCGTATAATTATAATGACCCGATACATTCACAGCAGCATCCTGTGTGCTTGTTTCCAGTAAACTAACTACCGGTGATGCATCACAATTATCAGTAGCAGTAACGGTTGCTACAGCAGGAACATTATCACACGCTACAGATGCAGATTGCGGAACACCCACCAATACTGGGGCTGTAGCATCATGCACAATAACGGTTTGCGTTTGCGTGGCAGTATTTCCATTTGCATCTGCATATGTCCAGATAACTGTGTATACACCTTGCTGGGTATAGGACACAGCGTCAAATGTTGTTCCATTCAATAATCCGGTGTCACAGTTATCCGTTGCCGTTGGTGCAACGAGTGTAACAGAACATTCACCTGATATAACAGGCAAATTCGGAATCACAGGAACAGGAGAAGTATGATCTTCAATGGTTGCTGCTGAAACATTTGAAATAACTGAACAATTATTAATATTGAAAACTTTCACAGAATAATTACCGGATTGCAGGGCAGTAAAACCAGTGCCGGTTGCACCAGCTATTGCATTTCCTTCAAGCAACCACTGGTAAGAACTGATGGCCCCGTTTCCGCCATCATTTGTAGTAGTTGTAAACAGAACACCTTTACCCGGACAACCGCTGTTACCGCCCGCTGCCTGAATAGTAGCTGAAGCAGGGCTGTAATTAACAGTCAGGTGCAAGGTTACTGTTGAATCGCAACCAGCTGCTGTTGTGAAAACTTTTGTTGCAGTAGTTGACGAAATATAGGTAGTTCCGGACCATGTATAACTATCGCATGCCGCTACAGTAAATTCACTGCTGGCAGCGCATGTGCGCGTGTACCAGATTGGCGAGGTGACGATACGGGTAGCGCCATTGGTAATATCTATATAATAATAACCGGTTGCATGATTGGGAAGACTATTATCTACGTAACTCAGCGAACTGGCAAAAACAGAATCGATCACAACCGGAAGTATATCACTTCCGGGTATGCCAAACATCACCCTGATCAGCGCATTGGAAGTAGCCGTGGTAGGATCAGTCAGGTTTACCGTTATGGAAGGAGCATTCCTGTCTTCGAATATAGAACCCATAATCCGGGTATTGATTGTGAAATCTACTTTCGCATCAATATCCTGTGTAGCATAAAAATGCATATCTCTTACCGCTTTAACAATATTTGCCTGGGTAAGTGAAGGGGCAATGACAGCCGTTCTGGAATTTGTTGTTCTTCCGAATGTGGTGTTGTGGTTATCATGATCGATTGTTGGCCCTAAATGGTACCCTTTAGAAAGCAGCTTCTGGTAATACCACAAATAGAACATGGAAGAGCCAGGATTTGAATAACTCGTATTTGTTGAAGTAGCAGGGCCGCTTTCTACAGCAGCGCCGGAAATAGCATCATCCGCTACAGCGTCGTATGGACTATTGGCCAGGTTATTAAAGTCTGTACTATTGGGATGGGCCAGTGTAGCGAAAGTATTATTAGCACGGTAATCAGTTACCGTTTTAAATAATCCATCAGGACCGGTGTAGGTGCTTTTCGGAACATATACATCATAATTTGGACCGACTGTACCATTCACGTTAGATTCCCATCCAAACAGGTTACCCATTCCGTCTCCATATACCACTACGTGGCCACCCCCTGAAATTACACCCCACTCCATTCCGTACAATGCCAGGAAGTTGGTATGTGAGGAATTAAAGGCTGCTGCCTGCGCAACACCCAGGTGGTAATTAGCCAGCTCATTACCGGGATTATCTACAGACGAGAAGTGATTGTGTTCAGAAATTCCCAGGAAATCCATGCCCTGTGAACTCATCGCATAATTGTAATCATCAGCCGGTGTAAAACCGGGATGGTCTTTATTACCATCAGAATAATCGGAATGCGCATGAAGGTTTCCAAAATAATAATTATTTAACGGCGCATTGGTTGTGGTGGCATTGCCGGTAAGCGGTGAAACAACAAGATATTTTGTTCCACCTGAACAATTTTGATTGGCTGAGAAAACAAAGAAATAATACTGTGTTGAACTGGTTAAATTATTCGCGATAAAACTGGTGGAGGTATTATTTGATACCACGGTTCCGCCTCCGAGGCTGCTTCCTGCTATATAATCAATATTATCAACCGGTGTTGCAGACAATGAAGGAGTAGTGCTCATTACTACGAGGTAATTATAGCCACTACCTGCCCCGTTAAATGTTCCCGTAACGCTGCTATTGGAAGTATTGAAAGAAATATTTTCAGGTTGTGCAGAAGGTGTAATACAAACCGGTAAAGGCAAAGTGGTTTGTGAACCGCTCAATGGCGATACAGTGTTATATGCCGGTCCATTTACACAGCCCTGTGAGTTGATACTAAAGATGAAATAATAGTATTGCGTTGCCGGGCTCAGGTTGGAAGCAGTAAACGTAGTACCATTGCTTTTTTGTATAACCATTGCATTACCCAGAACATCACCCGCCTTATACACTGCCCCATTAACCGGTGTTCCGGTAAGTAACATACTGGTGCTTTGCAGAACCAGGTATTCATCTGCAACCGTAGCAGTAAATGAACCCTGTACAGATTTAACAGAAGCGGCACTTACCAGATTGTTTGGCTGAACCGAAGGCGCTGTGCAGCCAGGAAGACCGGCAAAGGTTGTGGCATTATTTGTCAATACGCTGGTGGTTAAATATTTGGGTCCACCAGTACATACACTGTTTACCGGGAAAATGAAAAAACTATAATTCGTAGCACCTGTTAATCCCGTTGCCATAAAGCTCAAGCTGCTGCCTTTGGCAATAACAGTTCCATCTCCTACATTATCACCAATCGTATAAGTCTGTCCATCCAGTGGATTGGAAGTAAGGGTGCTGTTGGTACTCATAATCACCAGGTATTCATTAACAGCAGGGGTTGCTGCAATAAAATTACCCTGGACAGAAGTTTCTGTAATGGTTCCGAATGTTAAAGAAGTGGGTCCTGCTGATGGCGTAGCACAAGGTGTAGAAGCAACGCCCGTAACTGTGAGGTTATCAATGCTGATCTTCGGTCTTGAACCGGTGGCACCGCCCGTTCCATTATGATAATAAAAACGCAACCTGGCAGTTGGGCTGTTATTAAAAGAGGCGGGCAATGAAATACTGTTTACGGTGCCTGTAGAGGGTATATTATTAGTGAAATTAAGCACATCGGCCGATACCAGTTCTGTAAAGGTGATTCCGTCATTGCTGGCATATACCCGTAAGGAACCATTTCTGTTACCGGTTGAATTATTTACAGAAGCCCAATCGAAACTGAGCGTACCTGCATTAACCCCTGTAAAATCCATATAAAAATCAATGGCTGCAGAAGAACTGTTGTCGGTTGATCCGGTTGATAGCAAAAGAATATTACCGGTGCCTTTTTGAACCCCACTGGAAGTAGAGACTGTTTGAAAAGAGGTGGTAGAAACTGTTATTTTAACCCCATCAGGAATAGTACCTGTAGAATTGAGGAGAGCAGACGAAAAACGGTTGGCGCCGATACCCGAAATGAAATTGTTTGACCAATTGGTAATATCAGTAAAATTTTCTGTGTACCGCAACAATGGTTGCGAAGCCATGACAACCGGTGTAACCGTAGAAGTTATAAAACTTTGCTGCGCACCATAAGAGGTTCCCCCGTTATTGGTGGCAAAAGCTTTAAAATAATAAGTGGTACCAGCAGTCAGCCCGGAGACTGTTTTGCTGAAACCACCGCCGCTCAAGTTACTTGCTGTAACCTGGATACCTGTCCCGTTGCTAAATCCTGAAGTGGTGCTATATTCAAATCCATATAGAGTAACTGCAGTACAACCTATTGAACTGATAGAGCCGCTTAATGTTGCAGCAGTCCCGGTAACAATATTACCTACTGTGCTTACAGCGGCAGTTGTATTAATACCAGTAGCTGATACGGGAACGGATAAACTTGCTGCCCCACCGCCACTAACCATAATATTTCCATTATAGGATTGAACAGAGGTTGGCGTGAATTTTACATAGATTATTTTCCCTGTAAAATTATTCCCCGCCGGAAAGATTAGCGTATTGGTATACACACCGTTGATTGTCTCTGAGAAGGTAAAGCCCTGAAACAACGCTATTGAAATATTGGTTCCGTCCAGATCAGTTCCATCAATAGTGAATGAATTTGATCCGGCGATTGTATTTATACAAACATTACCAAAATCAGCCAGCCCGGAACTCACTGTCAATATCGGAAGGGCCGGGGCCGCCCTGTTGATGGCAATGACATAATCCTTTATAGTAGTGCCATCTTGCGCTGTAACTTTTATATCAATCAGGTTATTTCCTACGCTTAAAGGAAAAACAACCGATGGATTACCGAAGCTTCCACCATTTACACTTGCCGTAACAGTTGCATTGGCCTGGGCTTTTGTAAAATTAAGTGTAACAGAACTGACCGCATTACCAACAACAGTCGAATAACTTGTTGTTGAAGAAGTAAAAGCTGGAGAAAGGGTTCCCTGGCTGAGCGAGAGTGCTGAAAGATTAGCATTGCTGGAGATAACTGGGGGTGCCGCGGTTACAGATACATTTATATCATCAAACCGAAAATTGGCGGTATTGGCAGAGGCACTTCCTGCACCCGAATAGCCATAGATTCTAAAAATAATTGGCGTACCAGCAGAACCTGATATTGAAAGGCTTGAATTTGTTTTTAAGGCCCATGTCGAGTTCGCCGTGATGGCACCCGTTGCCAGGTCTGTTCCATAACCATCAAGACTGCTTCGCAAAGTGTAGGCGGTTGGCCCGGTGCTTGTGCTCCGGCAGCCAAAACTGATAGCGGTTAGCGTTGGAATATAGCCCGCTGCCGGAGTAAGGGTAAATTCTATATATGGACTTCCGTTAACTGCTGTACTTAAAGCGCCCGTTCTCGCCGCAAGTCCGGCATTGTTACCTCCGGAAACACCGGTATAACCCGACGAAGTGGAAACACTGGTAATAAAAGTAGTGGTGCCGTTGTTATTGCCCTGCACAAGGTCTGAGCATGTTATATTAGCCGCGGTAGTGGAGGGGGTTGCTGTGCCGGACGTAAAATTCCATCCAATCGTTTGGCCACTACTTACGTTTGCAAGCAGCGTGAGTAACCATAACAAACACAATTTACCCAGGGTAAAAAATTTACGCATACAATACTTTTAATTGTCAAAAAGGTTGAAATAAAAAAAGATAGGAAATAGCTGCTGGCGCACCTGTATAAACATATAACTGGATACATAACCTTTCAGGTAATGATGGGAGCTATTGGACTTATTAGAAAAAAGAAATATCACCAGAAAAGGAAGGTAGTTTTATTCGAATATTTTCGAAGATAAAGGTATATGAGTAACCATCGATTGCAACTTATCAACAGCCCATGTCACATTAGTAACAGTAAATTAATCATATGTTGCAGCGAATCATTCACAGAGATGTAAATAATATAATATGATGGGATAAATGATGGTTAGACTTCATTCTATAACTTACTGTTTGATCTATTTTGTAAGCCGGAAACCTCCTTCGATAAGAATATCTGACTTGCCAATAAGTGCTGCAATGGATGACATACTTGTTTCAGCGCTGTTGTTTTTGTTATTTAATAAAAGTACAGCTATCATATTACCGCATTTATTGCTTAGCACAGATATATATATTGATTGAATATATTATAAGGCAACTCAAAAATTTGCTTCAAAAGAATACAATTACAACGCAGCTCTGATGATCAAAAAAAATCAGCCGGATGCGGACCCGGCTGAACTCAAGCAATATTTTTTACCAATTAATATCCCAGTCCAAGATCCCGACCTTTCATCACAGCAGGCACACCATCCGTAATCCATTTGGAAGGCTTCTCTCCTTTCAGCATATAATCAAAGAATTGCTGTTCCCGGATTTGTATGTCTTTGCGGTTCTTTCGTTCAACCAAATTGTGCGCTTCACCATTATAGGTAAGCATCCATATTTTTTTATTGAGACGGCGCATTCCCGAATACATTTCAATTCCCTGGTACCAGGGTACTGCATCATCTGCATCATTGGACATAATTACCAATGGTGTTTTTATTTTCGGCAAAGAAAACAAAGGAGAATTTTCAATATACAGATTTGGCTTTTCCCATAAGCTGGCACCAATACGGCTCTGCGTTTTTTCATACTGGAACTGTCTGGTTAAACCACTTCCCCAGCGAATACCCCCATAAGCACTTGTCATATTCGCAACCGGGGCACCGGCCCATGCTGCTGCATACAAATTTGTTTTGGTAATCAGATATACAATCTGGTAACCGCCCCAGCTCTGTCCCTGTAACCCTATTTTTGTGCTGTCAACATATCCAAGTTTTACTACGGCCCTTGTACCGCTAAGTATATAATCGTAAGCACTCTGCCCGGGGTAACCTGTTTTGTACCATATATCAGGAACAAAAACAACATAACCCCTACTTACAAAAAATGGAATATTTAGTCGCGAAGGAGTAGGTGCCGGTGCAAGATAATTATGCAGCGTAGCATTATTTCTCTCATAGAAATAAACGATCATCGGATATTTTTTTCTGGCATCAAAATTTTCTGGTTTATATAACACACCTTCCGTTTCTTTTCCTGTATACGCTTTCCATTTAAATGACTGTGCCGTACCCCAGTTATACGCTGCCTGCTGTGGATTGGTATGTGATAATTGAACAGCCTGTGCGTTGATTGGCTGAACATATACATTCGTTGATTGGGTAAAGCTCTCTTTTGTATATAACAGCACATCAGCATATTTCGCTTTCTGTATGACAAGACCCATGCTTACCGGTTCTTTGAAAATAACAGACACTGAATTATTTTTGGCAAGATCCAATATGGCCAGTCCGCTACTTTTATCTTTTTCATCAAATAAACGCAACAAAATTTTTTGTCCGGCTTTAAGAAACTTCTCCTCGCTATCCGTATTTACATAACGAAATTCAGTTTTATCTTTCCGGCCATTGGTTAGACAAACTGATTTTTCCTTTCCTTCAGGATCTACCTGCCAGATATCGTATCGGTCATTAATCAATACATACCTGTCATTCTCCATCCATTTCACCACCCCATAAGCATTTGCATCATCGGGCACATCATTCTCTTCATCATTTAATGAGGTTTTGATACCTGTTGCAATAGGATATGTTTTTTTGGTGAGAGAATTATAAATAAAGTAACCCGGCTTACGTTCATCATAGTACAAAAGATATTTACCCGAGTAAGATGACTGAATAATATTTCCTTTAAAATCTTTGCCTATCAGTTCTGATTCGCCCGTTTCAGGATGGATCGCATACAAGTCGTTTATCGTAAAACCCTGCCATTGAGAAGCTACACGTTTACCCATATCTGTTGAGGCATAGAAAATATCGCCATCGCCTTCTTTGGTTATGAGTAAAGACCTGAATTTGTCATTACCAAGCTGAACCAACTGCCCGGCATTCAAATCAACTCTTGCTGGATGGTTTCTTTTTAATTCATTATCCAGATTTTTTAACTGTACCGGTTGTATATAATCATCATTATAATGCCATACATCCACACTCACTCTTTCAAAATCTGGTAAGCTGGTATCTTTCACCGGTAAGATGGCAGCCGTGCCTACAAATAACCTGTTACCGGTTTTACTAAAACTGATATTTGTATTCTCACTGATGGTCCAATTGGCAGCAAGTCCTTTTGTATACCTGTCTGCTACCAGTACCGCACTGTCTGCGCCCTGTTTATAATAATACAGTTTATAAAATTTCTGCAGCGCCTTACTGCTGCTGTCACGTTCGGCCACAAAAGCCACCTGAGTTCCTTCTGCATCCATACGGTAACCTTTGGCATCATTAAATCCTTTGAATATGGGATATGATTTACCGCCCGGCAAATCCACTTTTATCACACTTGCTTTTACAGAAGCATCGTTAATTTTTTTTGTTGTCTCCACCAGCAGTGCGGTTCCTTTTTTATTGAAGAAAAATTCACTCACTAATAGATAACTTTTGATTTCGCCTGTTAACAGGTTACGAAGTATAAGTTGTGTGCCTTCTTCCACGGGATCTTCTTTTGGCAAAGGAGGCAAATCCCTTACTGGTAAGCGTAACACAGAAAGCCCTTTTAATCTAACGTCATTGGCTTTGTTTCGCAGGCTGTCGGCAATATGGGCCAGGCTGTCTGCCATGGTTAACATAGCTTTTATTTTTGCAGAAGAATCAAGATCTGTTTTCTTAGCCACATCCATCAGGGGTTTCTCTAAGAGGTATGCCAGCCATGCGCCTGATTCATCGGGCACTTTAAAACTTTTGATGCGGGCCACTTTGGTAAGATTATCTGTTCCCAGTTCAAGAATGAGCAGACTATCTTTCGGCATATCCTCTGGCTTTTTCTTTTTTATTTTAGCATCGCGTGTTTCTTTAAAAAAAGGTTTGATGCGGCATAACAGATAACGGCTGTCTTCGGTAATTACCGGTCCGTAACCCCGTGGTACTTCTTTTTTATAGTTACCACTTACAGACTGTATCGTAAGGATACCATCTCCCTCCTGCGGATTGACGGAAAAACTAAGATAATTACCATCATTACTAATTAATCGGTCACCCAAGCTTTGCCAGCCATCATACACCGTATGATCCAATGGTTTTTTTTGTGAAAAACCGGTAAGGGCAATAATACAGCTGAAAACGAATAAGAATTTCTTCATGTATAGTTAGGTTTATAAGGCTCCGAAGATAATTAAACAACAAGTACCAACATTTCGTCAACCCACGAATTGTAGAATTGGTTAAAATAACCGGTATATACCGTTAATAAAACGGCGAAGAGACTGTATTGCAAAGCAGGGAAATTATTTATCTTTATCACCCAAACCAGACATATGAAAAAAATCACTTTTATCAGCGTAGGTATTTTACTCGCTTTACTAAGTCACTTACATGCTCAAACACATTCCCTCGTAAAAAAATGGGAAACGGATTCCATCTTCAAAACACCTGAGTCTGTGTTGTATGATGCAAAATCTAAAATATTGTATGTTGCCAATATGGATCCGGCATCAGGCGATAAAGGGGGCCATGGCTTTATTGCCAAAGTAGGATTAGACGGAAAAGTTATTGCCATGAACTGGGTTAGCGGCCTTACTTCTCCCAAAGGAATGGGATTATATAAGAACCTTCTGTATGTAGCTGAATTAACTGATGTGGCTATCATTGATATTGATAAGGCGCAAATAGTAAAAAGGGTTCCGGTAGAAGGTGCTGTTTTCTTAAACGATATTACGATCAGTAAGAGCGGGGCAGTATATGTAAGCGATAGCCGCACACTGAAAGTTCACAGGATTGAAAAAGGTTTTGTTGCCACATTACTACAGAATCTTAAGGGGCCCAATGGACTACTGGCCATTGGTAACGATCTGCTAGTATTAGATAAAGGGTCGCTTATAAAAATGCTGGATAATGGCCAGCTCACAACCATTAGCGAAGGAATGGATCCGAGTACAGATGGTATTGAAATGGTAAAGCCCAATGAATACCTGGTGAGTTCCTGGAGCGGTGTAGTGTATTATATTTCTGCCAATGGGGAGAAAGAAACTTTATTAGATACACGGGCACAGAAAATGAATACGGCAGATATTGGTTATGACAAAAAAAACCGGATAGTGTATGTTCCTACTTTTTACCGTAACAAAATAGTGGCTTATGAATTAAAATAATCCTGGGAAATTACCTTGGTCAGGTTTAATTCAGTCACAGACGTTTATGTTTTACCACCCGCAGCATTTGTAAGATGACAGAAAGCGCAATCAGTGAAAAGCCAATATAAAAACTGCCTGACAACTGTTTATTTTCTTTAAATAAAATAAATGCTAGCAGGATGCCATAGACCGGTTCTAAAGTGAGGCTGAGGTTTTGTGTAAAAGCAGATACATTTTTTAATGCCTGCAACATCAGGTCCATAGCCAGAACCGTACAGAGCCAGCTTAGTATGAACAGCCATCCCCAGTCTGATGCAGTTGGAAAAATATATTGCGGTGGAAAGTATTGCAGATATAACGGCATACAGAGGGTTAGCATTAACAATCCACCACTCAATTCATACAACATCAATGTTTGCGGAGGTGCCACCTCAACATATTTTTTATTAAGCACAGAAAATAAAGCGCCTAATAAGGCTGAAAGAATGCCCACCAGAATTCCGGTACGGTAACGGCTATCGAAATGAAAGATGAGGTAAATTCCTAACAGGCTGATCAAGCCCAATCCCACTTCTGAAAAACTAAATGGCGTGCCTGTAACCCATGGTTCCAGTAAGGCAGTAAATAAACCTACCGAAGCAAAACAAATGAGCCCGATAGATACATTGGCTATTTTAATACTTCCATAAAAACAAACCCAGTGCAGGGCAATCAATATACCAATGCCCAGTAATTTCCATACGGTTGCCGGTGAAATCTTTGTAATTTTTTTTTTGTAGGAAAGCCATATAAACAAAGTGACCACGGTAAGCATTATGCGATACCATACAATTAATCCTTCATTTAAATGGATCAGCGCACCCAATGCACCTGTGAACGCGGCAAGAAAAACAGAGATATGCAATTTAATGAGCGCCTGTTTCATGTTATCAAAGAAAAAGAATAAAATCAGACAAAACAGGTATTGCAATAGTTTGAGCTGCTAATAAGACGGAATATAACCATCACTAAAAGAAAAAAGATCAGCGGTAAGTAGCTTCAGGATCATTATCGGTATTCTTAAGTCTTTTACGGTAATTTTTAAAAAGACTTTGCCATTGAATACTCAACACACCCAATACGCCTTCTTTAATAATGCCCTTGCTCATTTTACTTACCCCAATTTTACGGTCTACAAAAGTGATAGGCACTTCTTTCAGCGTAAATCCCAATTTCCATGCAGCAAATTTCATTTCTATCTGGAAAGCATACCCAACGAAATTGATCCTATCAAAATTAATAGACTCCAGTACATCACGTTTGTAGCACACAAAGCCCGCGGTAGGATCATTCACCGGCATCCAGGTAATGAGTTTGGTATAGAAAGCTCCTCCTTTTGAATACAGTTGCCTGTCGAGTGGCCAGTTTTCTGTTCTACCACCGGTTACATAGCGACTGCCTATGGCAACATCTGCCCCTTCAAGTTTACAGGCATTGTATAATTTTTCAAGATCATTGGGGTTATGAGAAAAATCTGCGTCCATTTCAAAAACAAATGCGTACTCGCGTTCTATGCTCCACTTAAAGCCCAGAATATAAGCGGTACCCAATCCCAGTTTTCCTTTTCGTTCTTCTAAAAATAACTGGCCCGGGTAAGAGGCCATGAGGGTACGAACAATAGCGGCTGTACCATCAGGCGACCCATCATCTATTACCAATACATGATATGATTGCTGAAGTGAGAAAACGGCTGTGATAATCGCAGCAATGTTTTCCTTTTCATTAAAGGTTGGTATGATGACTAGTTTTTCCAAATAGTTGAGAGCAATTAGAGAATCTAAGTTACGAATTAACCGGTTGTTGATATATTAAGATATTAAAATATCCAACATGAGTACCCTAAAACTTATATCAGCTCTTTTTTATAAGTGTACGGTTGAGGATTTCAGTGAGTTTTTGCTTGGTATTCATGGCAAAATCTCCTTTCATCATCCAGTCGTAATACTGGGGTTCTTCCTTAAGTACCTGGGTAACGGGCTTACCTTTGTGCTTACCGAAATTAAAAATTTCTATGCCTTTGTCTTTTATAAAGCGTCGTGCAAAATCTACAATATCATCTTCCCCCGTAAATTTTACTATACTTTCTACGGTGTTTCCAATGTTCGGGTATCTTTCTACCTGTGCTTCGAGCACTTCCCAGGTAGCAGTGGCATCCACTTCGGCGCTGTGTGCACCTTCCAGTGTTTTCTGGCAATAAAACTTATAGGCAGCACTTAATGTGCGCTGTTCCATGAGGTGAAATACTTTCTGAACATCAACCAGTTTTCTTTCATCGGTACTGAACTCAATTCCGATACGCAGAAATTCTTCGATCAGCATGGGAATATCAAAACGGTTACTGTTATAACCACCCAGGTCGCAATGCTCAAGAAACTGTTTTATTTCATTGGCCACCTGTTTGAAAGAAGGAGCCTCTTTTACCATCTCATCCGTAATACCATGTATGGCACTTGAGGAAACAGGGATGGGCATCAGGGGATTGATCAATTTTCTTTTTACCTGCCGGGTACCGTCAGGTAATACCTTAACAATGGCGATCTCTACAATGCGATCAATACTGATATTTATACCGGTTGTTTCCAGATCAATAAAAGCAATAGGTTGGGTTAGTTGCAAATTCATCAGGGTTATATCTGTTGTTGTTTAAAGGGTGATCTGTTTGGCAAAAGTAAGCATATCCAGTCCATCATAGTTACCACTACTCATCAAAACAAGGTTTGTATTTTCATAATTCTGCGATTGGATCCATTGCCATAAAAGGTTTTGATCATTCATTACCAATATTCCTTCTTTTGCAAAACCTTCTATTACTTTTGCTACCGGCAGATCAGGCATACGTTTTAACTCCAATGCATGTTTCGAATAGAATACAACGGCGATATCGGCTTTTTCCATGGCCCCCTTATATTCCAGCATAAACTGTTCATTCAAACTGCTGTAAGTATGCAACTCGAGTATCCCCACCAGTTTCCTTTCAGGATACTGCTGTTTTAACGCTTCCATAGTGGCTTTTACTTTACTGGGCGCATGGGCAAAATCACGGTATACATTCGTGGTTTGGTTGGAAGACAAGAGTTCTAACCTTTTGGCAGCTCCGGTAAAAGAAGCAATGGAATCCACAAAATCTGTCGCGCTTACCCCATTCTCTTTGCATGCATAATAAGCGGCCAGCAAATTCATAAGATTATGATTTCCGAATACTTCCAACGGGCCGGTTATGCCATCAATTGTTACACTCGTTTTTCCATGGGAAATGATATGTTCTGGAACTGAATAAGGTTGATACCGGATATCATCCCTAAGATTGTCTGCTACTAATTTTTTAAGTACCGGATCGGAAACATTAAATATGAGCAACCCGTTTTTTTCTATCCGGTTGATAAATATCACAAACTGTTCGAGATAGAAATCGAATGTTGGAAATACATTGATATGATCCCACGCAATGCCCGTTAGTATCGCCACATGCGGATAGAGAAAATGAAATTTAGGTTTGCGTTCAATGGCACTGGCGGGGTACTCATCTCCTTCACAGATAATCAGTGGCGCATCGGTAATACTTACCGACTGATCAAATCCTTCCACCCTTGCTCCTACCAGGTAATCAAAATGATTGCCTAGTTTTTTAAGCACATGCATGATCATACTGGTGGTAGTGGTTTTACCATGACTGCCGCCCACCACTACCCTTTTTTTATCACGGCTCTCGTGGTAAATATATTCAGGGAAAGAGTAGATGGTAAGCCCGAGTTCTTTTGCCCTTAACAGTTCGGGATTATCGTTTTTGGCATGCATGCCTAAAATAATGGCATCTATGTCTTTGGTAATTAAGGAAGGTTGCCACCCCAAAGCAGAAGGCAAGAGCCCGTTATGCGCCAGATTACTATGGGCAGGCTCAAATATTTCATCATCAGTACCGGTAACCAGGTAACCCTTTTTATGTAAAGCAATTGCTAATTGATGCATAACACTGCCCCCAACTGAAATAAAATGAACCCTCATACCCTTTAATTTAAGCAAAAAACAACAAATTAACAAAATGTGTAAAGCAGGAAGGCAACGTTTACGACTGAAAGTTTATCTTTGTTTTGGCGCAAAATACAGCCTAACCTTTATATAAACGCTAAGTATGAAAAAGATCACCCTGTTATTAGTTTGTTTTTTGGTAGCTGCCAGCCTTTTAATTTCCTGTGCTCCTTCCCGAAAAGGGTGTCCCACCACCAACCCCAGATACTTCAGGTATTAGGATTAGAGGCGTAGTTTTTTACCTGTTATTTTAAAAGATTTTTGATGAACTGGATTCCGCTTACAAAAGAAGAACAATTAGCAAATATTAAAGAGAAATCAACCACTGTTCCCCAGGTTATTTTTAAACACAGTACCCGTTGCAGTGTGAGCTCGATGGTATTAAGCCGTCTCGAAAGGTCTGACATGCCGGGATCTGTCGATTTCCATTTTCTGGATCTCATCAGTTTCCGCAATATCTCAAACAAGATCGCTGAAGAATTCAATGTACACCACGAATCGCCGCAGGTATTATTGATCAGTAAGGGTGAATGTGTGTATGATGAAAGCCATATGGGAATAAGTATGGATGCTTTAGCGGAAGAGGCTGCCAAAAACTAACCTTTAGTGTTGTGCATTAATATATCAGGCATCTTAGTGGATGCCTTTTTGTTAGTTTTTATCATCCATTTTATGGAAATTATTCAACAAGACTTCAATGGCACGCCATTTATAGGTAATATCAGATAGGGTAAATGAATAAACCTGTTTTTATGAAAGTTACTGTATTCGGGGCCACTGGAATGGTTGGACAAAAAATAGTGGCAGAGGCATTGGCAAAAGGCTGGACCGTGACCGCTTTTGGAAGAAACGTGGAAGAACTTATTGATAAAGACAATCGTAATGAACAATTCACGGCTATAAAAGGATATGTATTTGATGAGCACGATGTTTTTCGTGCGCTAAAAAATACTGAGACAGTAATATCAGTTATTGGGGGCGGTTTTGAGGTGACCGATAAATCGCGTAGTCTTGGCATCAAAAATATCATTGCCCAAATGCAAAAAGCCGGTCTAAAAAGAATAGTGGCAATGGGTGGTACAGGTGTGCTGAATGCAGATGCAGATCATTATTTATTAGACACACCCGGTTATCCTGAAGAATACAAAAACGTAGCACAGGAACATTTACTGGCGTATCTTTTTTTACAGGCATCCACCCTTGACTGGACATTTGTTTGCCCCCCTTCTATTCTTAATCAAGAAGGCAACCACCAATACACTACCAGCGAAGATTATCTTCCGCAACCTAATTATGATGAGATTGCAGTAGGTGATCTTTCTGAATTTATTTTGACTGAACTTACAGAGAAAAAATATGTAAGGCACCGCGTAGGTATTAGCCGATTATAGGCATCGGTGCTTTCTCCTCAACGATATATTTGTAAAATAATCAGCAGGGCGAATCTATGAAAAGGAGAAAACGTTTTCCTACTTCCCTACTATGTTTTATCTTTCCGGAATGCATATCAGGTCAAACTGGTTTCCAATATTATTAGGTGTCATCATTGTCTTCATGCTTATAAAAAGCGGTGAACAAGAGCATTCTATACCTTCAAATATTGCTACAGTATCTGATGCTGATTGCTGGACAGGCGGAGGTTTGAACCAGATTCCCGTTAATGCAGATGGCCAAAAAATACGTTATGGAAGGGATCTCATTGCAAACACCGCTTATTATTTCGGACCCAAAGGTATAGTGGCGCATAGCAGTAATGGCATGAATTGCCAGAACTGTCATTTAGAAGCCGGCACAAAACCATGGGGTAGTAATTTTGGGGCTGTTACTGCTACCTATCCAAGGATGAGTGGAAGATCGGGTATGATGGAGGGCGTTGAAAAAAGAGTGAATGATTGTTTCGAAAGAAGCCTGAATGGGAAAGCCATAGACAGCAGCAGTAAAGAAATGAAGGCGATGGTTGCTTATATTATATGGCTTGGCAATGGGATACCAAAAGGGACTAAACCCAAAGGATCTGGTATCATGGATCTGCCATATCTACCCCAAGCCGCAGATGCTGTAAAAGGTAAACAGGTGTACACTGTAACCTGTGAAAGATGCCACGGAAAAAATGGAGAAGGACAGATGAATGTGAATGATACAGGATATGCCTATCCACCGGTATGGGGTGAGCATAGTTTTAATAATGGTGCCGGATTATATCGTTTATCAAGGATGGCTGGGTTTATTAAAAACAATATGCCCCATCCAACTACTTATCATAACCCCCAGTTAACCAATAAAGAAGCATGGGATGTTGCGGCCTATATTAATTCACAACCCAGACCAGCTAAGAATCTCAGCAAAGACTGGCCGGATATCAGGCTCAAACCAGTGGATCATCCCTTTGGTCCGTTTGCAGATAATTTTAGTGAGATACAGCATAAGTACGGCCCCTTTGCGATGATGAAAAGGAAAAAATAAGAACCCGCATTTCAGAAATCGACACGGTCAAAGAGTTTATAAGTTGTATTTCATCAGCCAATCGCGTTGTACATCAGTACCCAGCACAAAATCGTGTTCACTAAATTTTTCAAAGCCAAACAAAGTATAAAATTCAATCGCACGACGATTGTGTTCCCATACACCTAACCAAATAATTTCTTTCTCCATTAACCGCGCTTCGGTAAAAGCAGCCTGCAGTAACATCTTTCCTATTCCTTTACCGATAAAAGGTTTACGGGCATAGATACGTGAAACTTCCATAGCCTTATTATTCTGCAAAGCTGCTTCGGTGGCAATTTTTAAAAAAACATACCCTGCAGGTTCGTTGTCGGCATAGGCTAATAAAAAAATATGTCCATCAACACCCACCTCGGCCATCAAGGATTCTTTACTGAACTGTTCAGCAAGAAATTTGTCCATATCTTCTTTTGTGTTTTGTTCCGCGAAAGCATCATAAAAAGTTTCGCGGCTGATGTTGGCAATCATTTCAGCATCAGCTGGGGTAGCATGTGTAACATAGATATTCTGCATACTGTAAAAAAATATTCGCCAAAGATTCGCAAAGGTATATTCTGATAATTAACGGCAAATGAATACACTTTTAATTAGTAAAGGATTCTATTACCATGGCACTTGCACCTCCGCCGCCATTGCAGATTCCGGCTGCACCGATTTTTCCGCCGTGCTGTTTCAATACATTGATTAAGGTAACAATTATTCGAGCTCCGCTACAACCCAGGGGATGTCCTAATGATACCGCTCCTCCATGCACATTAACTTTGGAAGGATCAAGATTCATTTTCTGAATATTGGCGATACCTACCACAGCAAAAGCTTCGTTCAATTCTGTGAAATCAATATCGCTCATCTGCAAACCCGCTTTAGCAACGGCTTTGGGAACTGCCAGTGACGGCGTTGTGGTAAATTGTTCAGGCGCCTGTTGTGCATCGGCATAACTGCGTATAATAGCAAGCGGTGTAACGCCCATTGCGTCTGCTTTTTCTTTACTCATTAAAACCACAGCCGCGGCTCCATCATTCATGGTAGAGGCATTGGCAGCGGTTACTGTTCCATCTTTTATAAATGCGGGTTTCAATTCCGGTATCTTATCAAACTTTACATTGAAGGCATCTTCATCTTTAGAAAAAAGTACAGGATCGCCTTTGCGTTGGGGTATTTCAACGGGTATTACTTCTGCATCAAAATTTCCCTGGGCCCATGCCGCCTGGCTGCGTTTATAACTTTCAATGGCAAATGCATCCTGATCAGCCCGGCTTATACTACACTCTTTGGCACATAGTTCAGCAGCATTGCCCATTGCGTAATTATTATATACATCCACCAAGCCATCTTTGGCAAGTCCATCCACCAGTGTTACATTACCATATTTATTTCCCCAGCGCATATTTGCGTTGTAAAAAGGTACATTACTCATACTCTCCATTCCACCGGCAACAATAATATCTGCATCACCCAGTAAAATACTCTGTGCCCCTATTGCAATGGCTTTCATACCACTCGCACAAACTTTATTGATGGTGGTGGCAATAACTTTATCGGGCAGACCGGCAAATTTAGCTGCCTGTCTTGCAGGTGCCTGGCCCGTGTTTGCCTGTATTACACAACCCATCAATACTTCCTGAACATCACCCGGTTCAATACCTGCTTTGGCTACAGCGGCTTTAATAGCGATGGCCCCCAATTGCGGTGCGGTAAAATCTTTTAAACTACCACCAAAACTTCCGATAGGTGTACGAACGGCAGCTACAATATATACGGTTCTGTTACTCATTTTTTTTATTTGAATGGCAAAGATACTAAATAGAGGACCATAGATCATGGCACATGAACTAATCATTGGTCAAGGTTAACCCTACTATCAAATACCTGAAGGTTGCTACCGATTGGCATTATACTAAGAAAGAAATTAAAGGGCAGGTAGCAGGTATTAAAGGGCAACATGTATTACAGGTAATATCTCACATACCTAACAAGAAATCTATTCGCTACTGATTAGTTGAATACCCGTTTTCGTAAAATTAATTTTCTGTTGTTTGTACAGCGTACCGGTTGTCATTTTAAACGTCTTTTTACTCATTCCGAAAAAATCATAAATTTCCTGGGGATCTGATTTATCATGATAAGGCAGGTATCCATCATTTTCCTGTAAAAGCCTCAGTATTTTTCCGGCTTCATCTTCCACACGCTGAAAACCCGGCTTACCTAAAACCACATCAATTTTATTATCGGGGCGGATCGTTTTAATAAAACCCTGTACCTTATCGCCGGCATGCAAACTGGTATACACTTCATTGCTGTGAAGAATACCGATATGGTTATTGTTAATGATCATTACATACCCCAGTTCCGATTGGCGGTACACCATCAGTTCAACAATATCTTTTTCTTTTACGGTTAATGCATCATTGCTGAGCAGCGCTTCTATTTTTTCTGTTGCCGCTACCCTGCCGGTCATTTCATCAATATATAATTTCACCAGATACTCTGCGCCTTCACGCATACCGCCAAGCTGTTTTGATTTGGGAACGAAAAGGTCCTTCATCAACCCCCAATCAAGAAAAGCGCCAAGCCCGGTTACGGATACGACTTTCATTTTAGCGATCTCTCCAACAATTGCGTTGGGCTTTTGCGTAGTGGCTATTAAACGATTATCAGAATCATGGTAAACAAAAACATCGAGTTCATCTCCAATACGAAGTCTGTGTGGCGCAAATCGCTTGGGCAAAAGGATACCTTCGGCCCCATCATCCAGGTAAAAACCAAAATCTACTTTACGGTTAACCTTCATTCGGTTGTATTGTCCTACCTGTACTATCCTTTCTTCCATATATAAAAATATACTGCAAAGGTACAAATGTTTCATTTGGCAGAGTCGGCAGCCAATCAGAAGGCCAAGAACCGGACAGGGTAGCGATTTGAACCGGGAACGGAATGTTTATATGTTAGCAACTTTCAGCACGCACCAAGCAAAGCATTTGATATTTTGCAGCCTATGTACAGATTTATAAAAGCTGCTTTGGTACTGACTATCGTTCTCCAAAACCTGATAACGTTTTCTCAAAATGTAAATGGACATTGGTTTGGAATCGGTATGTTACAAACCTCAGGGAATTATAACAATTACCTGTCAGAACTCACCCTCAGGCAGAAAGGAAAATCAGTTTCAGGATCCTTGCAATATTATTTTCAGGATAGTCTCGTCAAAGTGGCTGTTAAAGGAAACTTTGAAACAGAAACGCATACACTTACCATCAACCCTTTTCCTGTCATGTATTACCAATCACCCACTGCTAGAAACAGTATTGACTGCAAGATGTCGGGCAACTTCGTTTTACTTGCTTCCAAGGCAGAGTCGGTTCTGGCAGGTAGCCTGTTCAGTGATGCAGACCATCGTTACACCGTACCCACTATCAATTTCCGGTTAAAAAAATCGGACGATACCGCTGAACTGGTTATGACAAACGAACCCGAAATCAGGCGTGATACAGTGATTGCCCCGATACTGCCACCGGCACCAGAAGCTCAAACAGTGGAAGCTTTCAAAAAAAGAGAAAAAGTTTTTTTACAGGAAATTGAGATCATAGGATCCACACTAAAACTGGAACTGTACGACAATGGTGAGGTTGATTATGATTCCGTATCCTTATTTTTTAATAACAAATTAATTTTACCAAAAACCAAACTTGATCATAAAGCGATAAAACTTACCATTTCATTTGATCCATCCTTAGAAGTAAATGAATTGAGCATGTTTGCGGAGAACCTCGGGATGATACCACCCAACACTGCTGCGCTGATTGTACATGATGGCACTGCCCGTTACGAAGTTTTATTATCCAGCGATCTTAGTAAAAGCGCCACATTAAGGCTGCGAAGGAAAAAATAAATAAGTACGCCCTTGCGTCTTTGCGAGAAAAATTTCACGTAAAGCCGCAAGGGCACAATGAAAAATATTTACCCGAATAATTCGGGTTGACCATTTTCCTCTTTGGGTTTCTGTTCCCATTCCATTTCAATCGTTTTGCTGTAATCGGTAAGCTTGGCACCTACTGCTTTCCAACCCATTACTTCCACCATTTTTGCCACTTTGAATTTGGCTTTACGCACCTGCTGACCGCGGCCTGTTTGCACTATCAGTATAGGTTCGGGGTCAGTAGTAACTGCTTCGAGCTGGTTACCGGTGCCTTCTTTGATAAACAAAAACTGCGTTTTTAAAGTGGTGGTCTCAATTCTGAAACGTTTAATATTATATTGCTGTTTATCATTGTCAAGATATACCGCACTGATAATTTTTTCAGGAACAAATTTTTCTACCAAAGCTATTTTCTCAGGTTCAAAACGTTGCGTGCTTTCGGTATCCGTTAATTCATAGCTGCCATCATTATAAAAAATAATAATTTTTTCATCTTCAAAACTGCCGAGATACTGGCCTTTGGCTTCGGTGTTCAATCTTCCGAATTTATCATCAAACCATAATTTACGACCCGCAAGGGTGCTTTTCCCGGCCTCTTTGAATTTGACAGTCTTGACAGGATATTTTGTTAACTGGTTGCCCATACTGTTCCTGCCCTTGATCTCCAGTTCTTCAAAAAGAAAATCGAATTCTTTGATACGGGCGGTACAATTAGGACTTAATACTACTTTGACCGTTTCGGCTTCGCCGTTTGGATTGGCGCTGAAATAATGCACTTTGCTTTTATCTGATCCCCGGGTGAGATCATATTCTTTTTCGCGTGTAACACCACTCACATTAAATCGTTTGGCATAACTCACACCCGATTTACCATCGAGATAAATCATGTTATACGTAGTACGCTCATCATTTTTCTGAAAAACCGCAGCATATATAATGTCTTTACCAATAAACACTTTATCTGATACTTTTACCACTTTCATGGTACCCGCTTTGGTAAAGGCAATAATATCATCATAATCGGAACATTCGCCCAGAAACTCATCCTTTTTTAAACCCGTACCAATAAAGCCTTCCGAGCGGTTGATATATAATTTGGTGTTGGCAATGGCCACATGTTTTACCTGAATGGTATCAAATTCTTTGATCTCGGTTTTACGTTCTCTTCCTTTGCCATATTTTTTAAGCAGGGTTTCAAAATAGCTTACTGCATAATCCGTCAGGTTTTCAAGATCATGGGTAACCTGTTTTATATCCGCTTCAATGGCTTTGATCTGTTCGATCAGTTCATTAATGTCCAGCCGGTAAATTCTTCTTACCGGTTTTTCAGTAAGCTTCAGAATATCTTCCCGCTCAATGGTGCGTTTCAGTCTTTTTTTGAAAGGTGTAAAAGCCTTATCAATAGCTTCAATCACTTTATCCCAGGTAGCATGTTTCTGCTCTAATTCTTTATAGATCTTTTCTTCAAAAAATATTTTTTCCAGCGAAGTATAATGCCATTTGTCTTCCAGCTCATTCATTCTTATTTCCAGTTCCTTTTTTAATAAGGCTTTGGTATTTTCAGATGATACGGTAAGCAGATCGTGTGCTGTTAAGAATTGTGGCTTATTTTCAACGATCACGCAGGCATTGGGAGAAATACTTACTTCACAATCTGTAAAAGCATATAAGGCATCAATAGTAATATCGGGTGAGATGCCTGGTGCCAGGTCTATCTGTATCTCTACGACAGCAGCGGTTACATCGATTACCTTTTTTATTTTTATTTTACCCTGATCATTCGCTTTCGTAATACTTTCCATTAACTGGGTAGTGGTTACGCCATACGGTACATCCCGTATTACCAGTGTCTTTTTATCCAGCTCTTCCACATGTGCCCTAACTCTTACCTTACCGCCACGTTTTCCGTCATTATAATTTGCTACATCAATCATTCCTCCCGTTTGAAAATCGGGGTAGAGCTCAAACTTTTTTCCCCGCAAAGATTTTATGGATGCCTCTATGAGTTCACAAAAGTTATGGGGCAATATTTTGGTTGATAAGCCTACAGCAATTCCATCAGCCCCCTGCGCCAGTAATAAGGGAAACTTCATGGGTAAAGTAACCGGTTCATTTTTCCGTCCATCATAGCTCAACTGCCATTCGGTTGTTTTGGCATTGAAAGCTACTTCGAGTGCAAATTTGGATAAACGCGCTTCAATATAACGTGAGGCAGCTGCTTCATCACCTGTTCGTACATCGCCCCAGTTACCCTGTGTTTCAATCAGCAGGTCCTTTTGCCCGAGGTTAACCAATGCATCTCCTATGCTTGCATCTCCATGCGGGTGGTACTGCATACTCTGACCAATGATATTGGCCACTTTATTAAAACGGCCATCATCCATTTCCTTCATGGAATGAAGAATGCGGCGCTGCACGGGTTTCAGACCATCTTCAATAGCGGGTACAGCACGTTCCAATATCACATACGATGCATAATCGAGGAACCAGGTCTTGTATTGCCCCTGCACCCCCGTTTCATTTTCAAAAACCCTGTTCTCTTTTTTTTCCTTCGCCATTCTTTAGGAGATAATCAATTATAAGTAGTTAGTAAGTAAAATCAAAAGTGACATCGATTAGTTTTTACTTTTTCAATTTTTCGTTTTTAATTTCTTCATCAACCTGAAACACATCTGCCTTTCCATCTTCCAACGCATTTAATTCAAATACCACGATATCTGTATCAGCAATAACTTCGTGCCAGGTAAGCGTATGCACAACCAGCATAACAGGAGCCACGAGTTTACTGCTTCCTTTAGCATCGCCATTTATATCAAACCAGTTTACGGTAGCTTCCCCGCTCATAATGATTACCTGCTCGGGAGCTTTGTTTTTAGAAATGCCTTTATGATAATGCCTTGCACTTGCACTGCCTGCTTTACGGTACCCGATAATAAATTGTCCGGATCTGTCTGTATCAAAATAATGGGTAGCGCCTCTTTCATCTTCCGCAATTTTTGCTATGGGAATAATCTCTATCATAATTTCATTGTTGGTATAACTCCAGCGGTTGCCCGTTTGGGTCGTAAAAAAATAAAAATTGTTTGCCCGTCAATTCATCCGTACGAATTTCTTCCACCTGTACATTTTTTTCCGACAGCCATGCCAGTCCTTCCTGCACATTAGTTACAGCAAATGCCAGGTGCCTTAACCCTTTCGCTTCCGGGTAAGCGCCCCG
>JBBRHM010000049.1:0-23460 GCA_038222655.1 Chitinophagales bacterium
ACAGTGGGCTACCGCGAATTATTTGATCATCTCGATGGCAACTGTACGCTTGAACAGGCAGTTTTAAATATACAAACGAATACCCGCCAATATGCCAAACGCCAGATGACCTGGTTTAAAAAGGATAAGGAAATACAGTGGATACAGGCTTCACAGGAAAATTTGCCCCGGATATCCGAACTGGTTCAGGTATAAAGACTAGGTATTTTTGCCGGTTAAACATTTTGTGCATTATTCAGCTTACAAAAATCTTTAATTCGTAATTCTTTTTAGATATTGCAGTACTGTATCCAACCACAAAAAATATGATTATGACTAAATGGTTATTGGCCATTCCCGCCACCCTGTTGTTAAGCAGCGGATTACTGGCACAGGCCCCTAAAATTGCCTATGAAAAATATAGTTTACCGAATGGGTTGACGGTAATTCTGCACCAGGACAGGTCAGCACCGGTGGTAGCTGTTTCTGCATTGTACCATGTAGGTTCTAAAAATGAGGACACTGCCCGTACCGGTTTTGCCCATTTTTTTGAGCATCTGATGTTTGAAGGAAGTGATAATGTAAAAAGGGGTGATTTTGACAAATACACTTCCAATGCGGGAGGGTATAATAACGCAAACACTACGCAGGACAGGACTTATTATTTTGAACTGTTTCCCAGTAACCAGTATGCCCTCGGCCTCTGGCTCGAAAGCGAGAGAATGCTCCATGCCAAAATTGAAGATGTGGGCGTAAACACACAGAAGGAAGTAGTAAAAGAAGAAAAGCGCCAACGAATAGATAATCAACCTTATGGTTCTATCATTGGGGAAATATTTAAGAGAGCGTTTACCCAGCACCCCTATCGTTGGCAGCCCATCGGCAGTCTCGAACACCTTAGCCGTGCAAAACTTTCAGATTTTATTGATTTTTATAAAACATTTTATGTGCCCAATAACTGCGTGCTCAGTATTGCCGGCGACATTGATATTCCCCAGGTAAAACAACAGATCGAAGCCTATTTTGGTACGATTCCCAAAGGCAGTAAACCCATTCCCCGTCCAAACATAACTGAACCGCCATTAGGAGGTGAAGTAAGGGATGTGATTGAAGATAATATCCAGTTGCCGGCTGTTGTGCAGGCATACCGTTCTCCTAAGCAGGGCAGCGATGAATATTATGCGTTTAATGTATTGTCAACCATTTTGTCTGGTGGCAATTCTTCCCGTTTAAACAAAGCCATCGTAGATGAAAAGCAACTGGCCGTTCAGGCGGGAGCCTTTAATTATGCGCTGGAAGATGCGGGACTATTTATTACGTATGGTATCGCTAACATGAATGTGAAACCGGATGACCTTGAAAAAGAAATACAGGTAGTGGTAGACGGCGTAAAAAATAAGCTGGTGGAAGAACGTGAGTTTGTAAAAGTGCGAAACAAGATTACCACTGATTTTGTAACGCGTAATTCAACAATGGCGGGTATTGCAGAAACACTGGCTAATTACCAAGTATATTTTGGCGATGCAAATCTTATCAATACCGAAATCAACCGTTACAATAAAATAACCCGTGAGGACCTTATGAATGTTGCTAAAAAATACCTGAATAAAGATAACCGGGTAACCCTTTACTATGTTCCGAAAGGTGCGAAGAAATAAAAGCCGTTACTGATATTGCTCAACTTATTTTAAACAGAATGAACATGAAAAAAGTATTTCTTACCTTATTAATAATATTGCCGGTTGCTTTATTGGCCCAGGTAGACAGAACAAAAGCCCCGAAACCCGGTCCGGCACCCATTATTAAAGTAGGCGATCCTGCTGTGTTTACCTTGCCCAATGGCCTCAAAGTTTTTGTTGTACAGAATACAAAGCTACCGAGGGTGTCTGCAACACTCACCATCGACCGCGATGCAGTGCTGGAAGCAGATAAAGCCGGTATGATTAGTATGGCGGGCGATTTGCTTCGCCGCGGTACTACTAAAATGAACAAAGCGATATTGGACGAAGAGATAGATTATCTGGGTGCTACGATAAGTACTTCGGCGCGCAGTGTAAACGCATTTTCTTTAAAAAATAATTTTCCGAAAGTAGTGGCCTTAATGGCTGATATCGCTTTGCGTCCCTCTTTTCCTGGTGATGAACTGGAAAAAATCCGTAAACAGGAGTTGTCAGGACTTGCGCAGAATAAAGAAGATGCCAATGCCATTGCCAATAACGTAGTAAGCAGGCTCGTATATGGAAAGGATCATCCATATGGGGAAGTAGAAACAGAAGAATCCGCAAAAAAAGTAACCGTAGGGGATATTCGTAATTATTATAATACTTACTGGAAACCTAATATTTCCTATCTCATATTTGTAGGCGATATAACCATTGAGGAAGCAAAAAATCTGGCACAATTGCATTTTGGTAACTGGCAGAGAGGTACTGTACCCAACCCAACCTATGCAATACCATCCGCTCCGGGTAAAACCTATATTGCTATTGTTGACAGACCCAGTTCGGTACAGAGCGTAATCAATATTGTTACCCCTATTCAATTAAAACCCGGCGCGCCTGATGCCATTCCTTCTTCGGTAATGAATAACCTGTTGGGCAATGGGTCATCAGGAAGACTGTATAAGAATCTTCGCGAGCAACATGCTTTTACCTATGGCGCCTATTCACAGATCAAAACAGATAAGCTGGTGGGTAATTTTACGGCCAGCGCTTCGGTACGAAATGATAAAACGGATAGTGCCATTGGCCAGTTCCTCTATGAATTTAACCGCATTCGTTCAGAAGCAGTGAACAATGAAGAGGTAAGCCAGACAAAAAATGAAATGAGCGGTAGTTTTGCACGATCACTGGAAAGTCCTTCTGCCATTGCCAATTTCGCTTTAAACGTGGCACGATATGATCTTCCCAAAGATTATTACCAGAATTATCTTAAGAACCTGGCTACTGTTGATAATGCAGCGGTAAAAACAATGGCCGATAAATTTGTTCACCCGGGTAATATGCATATTGTGATTGTGGGAAACGCAAAAGAAATTTCCAAAGGACTGGAAAAATATGGAGAAGTAAAGTACTTTGATGTATATGGTAATGAAAAGGCTGCACCATCAGAGAAAAAAGTGGATGCCGCAGTTACGGCAGAAAGTATTCTTAAAAAAAGTATTGACGCACAGGGTGGGGAAGCAGCCATCGCCGCATTAAAAGATGTAAGTATGAGTGGTACAGCCAGTGTAATGGGACAAAATCTGGAATTCTCACAGAAGTATGTTCTTCCTTCTGGGTATTTACAAACCATTAGTGCGGGTGGTGCAGTTCTGTCTAAACAGCTAACTAAAAACGGCACGTATACTGTTACGCAGCAGGGTATGGATCAGCCTTTGAAAGATGGCGACAAAGAAGAACTGGATGAGGCCGCAAGTCTGTTTACTGAAAACTTTCTTTTGAAAAAAAGTGGTTATTCCTTTATGGTTAAAGGAATTGAGCAAGTGGCAGGTAAGGATGCTTACAACGTCCAGATAAAATCAGCAAAGGATAGAACCTTCAATTTATTTTATGATGTGGCTTCAGGACTTCGGGTAAAAGAAGCCAGAACGCAGGACGGACCCACCGGAAAGGTAACCGTGCAGATCATCACCAATGAGTATAAAACTTTCAATGGCGTAAAACTGCCGGTGAAACAATTATTTGATGCAGGTGCCTTTAAACTTGTTATTGATATTACAGATGTAAAAGTAAATCAGGGTTTAAAAACAGATGATCTTAAATAGAAGTTTGTGATTGAACAAGAAAGGCACTTCATTTGAAGTGCCTTTCTTGTTTTATATCTTTCACCTTGCGGGCTTAGCATTTCTTTGCGCTCATTGCAAAAAATATTCTATCAAAATTTTGTATCTCAATGCCGGCAAGGTTTCGCAATGATTGCAAGAGTTCTAAATCTTTATAAGCTCGAAAAATTAATCAGAAAAATATGCTATCAGGATTAATTGATCCTAAAATTTAAATCCTAAAGTGAGAACTATATTACCTCTGCTGCCACGTTGCTCAGCATAGGTATTGGGCTTGTCATTTAAACGATATGCAAACTGAACATCCTTTGTAAAGGTATGCACATAGCCAAGGTCAATAAACATTCCATGGTCCCGGTAACCTAATCCGCCGGTTGCCAGAATCCTGTTGGCAGGCAGGTTCGCATCTGCATAGGGGCTTCCGTAATACGCGCCACCGAGACGGAACATGATGGTATGTAATTTCAATTCGCCGCCTACTTTTATATTTACATTGCCTTTATACGTGTCCTTGATACCTGCATTCACTATTTTGTAATAATCAATTAATGCCTGGTTGTTTTTATCTGCTGCAGAAAAACGTGCACCGCTGTAATTCACATATTCGATGTCGGCGCTGATAAATCCTTTTTGTTTCCTTGTATCATTAACTTCTCTGAATACATAGCTGGCACTTACTATCGCTCTCCAGGGAGTTATCAAATCATATTTTCTTTCGCCTGATTTACCGCTGTTTAAATCATTGCTGCTTGCGGTTTTAATGCCGGCATAGCTTTCTGTATTACTAGTAAGCGAAGAACTTATCCTGTCTGTATACCCTATCAGTTGCGGGGTATGGAAAGCAAAACCAATGCGCCAGAATTCCTGTGGTTTATAGATCACACCCAGTTTGGCACCCACACCTACACCTTTTGATGAAAAGGTTTCCTTGTATTCAAAAGATTTGAATTGGTTGTTGGGATTGTTGGTGGCATCTGTTTCACTGTATTTGATATCGCGGCTGTAACTGATGATGGGTATGTTGATACTGCCTCCCACATACATTTTATCTTCCAGGTTGCCGGCAAGCCCCAAAGCTATTTCATGATAGCCCCCGCCTGTAGTAGCATCGTAAGATTGATTAATGCCTGAGGAAATGGGCACCAGGCTTTGATAACCCGTTACTTCACCACGAGAACCCCTGATGGTATCCACTAAAAAAGTTCTGAAGGCCAGAGAGGATCCGAAGATATAATTACTTAACGCTGCATTGGTATCTGCCCTGTCACGGGTTAATTCTTCCAGATATTGTTCAGTAAAAGAACTGAAATTATTAAAGCCTTTAAACTGAACATGGTTATTATAATTAGCTACCTGGTTAACTGAGAGCGCAAAAGCACTGCTGGTCCATTTACGGTTGTTGCCTGTATTACCCGAACTCAGAATAATACCCGAGGTTCCATAATTAAAATTGTTTTTAGTATTAGCAGTGTCCGTGCCACGGTATTTGAATTTGTTCCTGTTCAATGCAAAACCGGGACTTAATACAAACTCATTTGTTTTAAATAAACCAAGTCCTGCAGGGTTTATATGATTTGCGGTGATCTCGCCGCCTAAAGATCCCATCACACCTCCGGTGGCCATATTTCTTGCGGTACCATTTTGGGTAAACCAGGCAGTGCGTAAAGCATCATCAGGGTTTTGTGCAATGACTACTGATGCAGCTAGTAGGGAAAATATAAAGAGTAAATATTTTTTCATACAAGTAGATTTGGGTATAAGTATGGTGATAAAGGCAGGAAACCCGCTTTAGAATTGATCACATGCATTATAAATGAATTAACCTTTGCCACCACGGCCTGTAGTGGTGCTGGTGCCGGTACTTGAAAATCCGCCGCTGGTACCGCCCGCGCTGCTGCTCGTTGCAGGTGTAGTATTTGAATTGGAAGGATTACTGAATGTCCGCGCCGGTCTGTCGTAACTGCCGGAATTATCTGATTGACCGCCGGTAAACACTCTTTTTAATAAATTGCCAAAACCACTGGTACTGTTACTATTGATAAAAGCGCCGGTTTTAGGGTCTTTATACCCATAATTAGCATTATTAAAGCTTCTGTTTTTATAGGCGGAGATATTACTGCCCGAAGTATAACCTGAGTAGGATTTAGGTTTGCCATAAGAAACCAAAGTATAGATCGGATCGCTCCAGCCAAACCCACCAAAATAAGGTCGTCTGCCATAACCAATACTTACATTCCATCCTGGGGTCCAGTTGTATGTGTTTACGGAAGAGGAACCGTAACAAGAACCAAAATCATAACGGCTATCGTTCCAGTAATCAAAATTATCAAGAGAGTTCCAGCGGCCCCGGTTGGCAATCTTCATTCTTAAATAACGGTCATCCTGACTACCCACATATTCCTGATATTCATCCTGCGCTTTCTTTTCTTTCACTTCCTCTTTTGCCGATGCGATATCGCGGCCTGGTGAGTAATAAACATCATCAGGAGTTTGTCCCGCTTTAAAGGCAGTTGAACAACCGGATAAAAGAACGAGGCCAAGTGCGGATGAGAGTAGCATGTGTTTCATAATGCAGGATTGAATGGTTAGGTAATGTGAAGTTACATACATTTGCGATGACTGAAAGCATCATGCTTTTAGGCACAAACGCTCTGCCAACTAACGGTTGTAAGTTGTATTATTTGTTAAAAAAGATATAAAGTATTATGGGTAAGGAAATTACTTCCAGAGAACAGGATTATTCACAATGGTATAATGATCTGGTTATTAAAGGTGGACTGGCCGATTACACTGCCGTTCGTGGATGCATGGTTATAAAACCCTATGGATTTGCTTTATGGGAGAATATGCGGGATGTACTAGATAAAATGTTTAAAGATACTGGCCACCAGAATGCCTATTTCCCGCTTTTTGTACCTAAAAGCCTTTTCGAAGCAGAAGAAAAAAATGCGGAAGGTTTTGCTAAAGAGTGTGCAGTGGTTACGCATTACCGCTTAATAGCGGATCCTGCAAACAAAGGGAAACTGATTGTGGATCCGGAAGCTAAGCTGGAAGAAGAATTAGTGGTACGCCCAACGAGTGAGGCCATCATTTGGAGCACGTATAAAGGATGGATACAATCTTACCGCGACCTGCCCATTCTCGTAAATCAATGGGCCAATGTGGTAAGATGGGAAATGCGTACGCGTTTATTTTTACGTACTGCTGAATTTTTATGGCAGGAAGGGCATACCGCACATGCTACCGCTGTGGAAGCAATTGCAGAGACAAAACAAATGCTGGATGTATATGCCGATTTTGCTGAGAACTGGATGGCACTACCCGTGATAAAGGGTGTGAAAAGTCCGAACGAACGTTTTGCCGGCGCAGAAGATACCTATTGCATTGAGGCATTGATGCAGGATGGCAAAGCATTACAGGCAGGTACTTCACATTTTTTGGGACAAAATTTTGCGAAAGCCTTTGATGTTAAGTTTTCTGATAAAGAAAATAAACTGGATTATGTATGGGCCACCAGCTGGGGCGTAAGTACCCGGCTTATCGGGGCACTGGTAATGGCACATAGTGATGATGACGGGTTGATATTACCTCCGCGCATTGCACCCATACAGGTAGTGATTGTTCCGATCTATAAGGGCGATGAGCAAAAAACATTGATAGATGAAAAAGTAAAAAGCATCATCACCAATCTGAAGGCGCTGGGCATTTCGGTAAAATATGATGATTCGGATAATGCAAGACCAGGATGGAAATTTGCTGAATATGAATTGAAGGGTGTACCGGTAAGGATGGCCATCGGCGCACGTGACCTGCAAAATAATGTGGTTGAGATAGCGAGAAGGGATACGAAAGAAAAATTAAGTGTAAACATGGATGGCATAGAGGCCTATATCAGGAACCTTCTTGATGAAATTCAACTCTCCATGTTCAATAAAGCGAAACAGTATCGGGAAACACATATGTCTAAAACAGATAACTGGGAGGATTTTTTACAATTGCTGGATACAAAAGGTGGATTTGTTTCGGCGCATTGGGATGGAACTGCTGAAACGGAAGATAAAATCAAAGAACTTAGTAAAGCTACCATACGCTGTATTCCTTTAGATAATGAGCAGGAAGAAGGTATTTGTATACTTACTGGTAATCCTTCATCTCAAAGAGTATTATTCGCCAGGGCTTATTAATATTTCTTCTCTGCGTACCTACGTATCTCTGTAACGATGTGTTGAAAAAAAATGGCAGACTATCCAATGCTTATCTATTTTTTAACAAAGAAAAACAGGGCATTCGAAGTTGCACAGAGGGTAACTTACCCGTCTAATGAAACAAAAACCGGTACACGCTTCTATGGAACCTTTTCTTGAAGGAAAGGTTTTGCTATTAGATAAACCCATTGGCTGGACCTCTTTCGATATCGTTCGCAAGATCCGTAACCTTACCCGTATTATGAAAGTTGGTCATGCCGGAACACTGGATCCTTTGGCTACGGGACTGTTGATCGTTTGTACCGGAAAGTATACTAAGAAAATCAATGAATATATGGGGATGGAAAAAGAATATACCGGCACATTTACGCTGGGCGCCATAACCGCTACCTATGACCTGGAAAGTGAACCCAAAGATTTTAAACCAATCTCTCATTTGACTACTGAAGCTATTCATGCTGCTACCATTTCGTTTACAGGACCGATAATGCAGGTACCGCCTTCACACTCTGCCATCAAGCAGGATGGTAAACCAGTTTATCTCGCTGCGCGAAAGGGGATTACTGTAAAACTGGAACCCAGGCCCGTAACTATCCATTCATTTACGATAGAAAGAATTGAACTACCCCTAATTTATTTCCGTGTGATTTGTTCTACAGGTACTTATATCAGAAGCCTCGCAAATGATTTTGGAGCTGCATTGGGAACCGGAGGTTACATGAGCAGTTTGCGAAGAACGCGTATCGGTCTATTTACTGTTGGCGATGCAAAACAAATCACTTCTTTTGAAGAAGAAATCAGGCAAATGCAGTCCTCAGAAGGGTAGGCCTATTCCCAGCTGAAATGCAAAATTGCTTACCTCAAGGCCATTGGGTCTTGTTTCGTATAAATGAAAACCATTCGTCCAGCCATTATTATAAGGCCTGGCAGGATCTTTTACTTTATAGGCAAAATCAAACCTGATAAGAAAATAAGAAAAATCTACACGCAGGCCCGTACCCACACCAATAGCGATATCACGGAAAAGGTTATTAAATGAAAATTGTGCATCAGGATCTATCGAGCTCTTTTTTATATTCCATACATTACCAACATCGGCGTATAATGCGCTCGCAACATTAATGCCTGCAATGGTAACCAGTGGAAACCTGTATTCCACATTTGCCTCCAGTCGCATATCACCAAACCGGTCGCGGTAACTGTTTCGGGAAGTATCTTGTTCGCTTTGGGTTGAACTGCCCAATCCCAGTTGTCTTAAACCCCATGCACGCATGCTGTAGGGACCTCCGGCAGAGAACTGTTTGAAGAATGGAAGTGTTTGGCTGATTAATGAATCTGATCCGTAATTATAACCCACGCCGGCAAATGCACGCCAGGCAAGATCGGTTTTACCCATCCTAATCCGTTTTTTATATTCACCCTCCAGTTTTATATACCGGTAAATATTATCCTTAATGCCCGGAATAAATCCAGCGAGTCCTCCGGCTTCTTCCACCCCAAATCTTATATAATGACTTTTGGCTGGATTATTGGCCGTATTAAAACTTTTGATAAAAGATAAAGTCTGACTGATAACTCTTCCCTCATTAAAAGAAGCTTTCAGAAAAGGATTCAGTTTAAAAAGCGAATCCAGTTTGGGTAATTTATCAATCGCATATAATTCAACGTTCAAGGGTTTGTATAACCATGTGTTGTTGCCTTTTTTCCATTCATATCCCCAACTGGTTAAAAATGAACGGAGCCTGTAAAAATCACGCCTGTCAACATAAGATCCGTTTACAGAAAAAAGTGTGCGTTTATTGTCAAGGTTATTTAAACCTTTCCATCCTTTGAAGGGAAGTATCAGCTTTGGAAATGCATAGGTATGTCCCACATTAATCAGAAAGGTCTGCAGCAGTTTATCCTGGTTACTGGTAAGGATATTGAGTTCCACACCTGCGCGTAAACTTGTTAAGGATTGTATGGCGCGTTTCCAGACATTTTTATTAGTATAATCAATATTGGCTGAAATACCCCACAGGTTTCCTAAACCGATATCAGCTGTATTACGGCTGCCTTCCAGGCCAAGTATATAACTTTGTTTAACGGCAGGAACCAGAAAAAAATACATATCCAGACTATCTTTTCCTCTGGGCACAGGTCTGCCATCTACCTGTTGCCATGCGCCCAATTGCCCCAGTGTATTAATGGTTTTAAAATAATTATTTTCATTATACAGTTCGCCATTATTGAGGTAGGTATGTTCGCGTAAAGGTTTGTAGTTAAACAATCCTTTTTTGTAACGCATCACCAGTTCATTGCGCCTGAATTCGAGAAACCCTTTTTGTTTGGGAAGGCTGTCGGGAATATCCGTAATTTTTGTTTCAGGATAAAAATACAGGTTGCCGATATGGTATTGTATCAACTCAGCCGAATCGGGTTTAGGCTTTCTCACTATTGTAATATCCCATTTAGGGTTTAACCGCCTGTTTCTTGCGGCTTCTGCTATAATCTGAGCCTGTTTAAAAGGATCCAGGGTAAGTTTCAGTAAATTTGCATCCGTTGAATCCACAATGGCGCGGATATCTTCACGCGTAAAATTGTAATAACCATTCTGGCGGTAAAGGTTAACCAGCCTGTCCAGTTCAGAACTGATCACCCCTTTGTTATAGGGTGCGCCTTGTTTGAGCAATGTATTTTTTTCTTCCTGGCGCGTTAGCTTTTGTAAAGTGCTGTCACCAAGATCAAATGCTATCGAGTCTATTTTAATGTTTTTCCCAAGGTCGATGGTCATGCTGATATTAGCGCGTAATTGATCCTTCACGGTATCAATCCTTACTGAATCTTTGAAATTTGCATAATAGTACCCCTGGGAATTGAGATAGGCATTCATAAATAAAACCGAGCGGCTCACATTGGCCGAATCGAATACCGGCGGGTTCTTTAGCCTGTAGAGAAAAAGGAATCTCTGTAACTTTTTAACCTTTATGCTATCATCCCAGTAATTCTCTAAATCTGTAGTTAGCCTAATTTTCTCATCTTTGGAGACGTCCCCGTTCAGTATCAGTTTATTTTCATACACAAAAGGCTTATTGAGCGGGTAGTTTCTAACAGTCGTTTTATTTAATACAGAACAGGAACTGATCAGTAAGAGCAGTGGTAATACTATAAGAAAAGAAAGATAATTTGCTTTATTAACGGTCAAATGCATAGAGAATGTTAAGCAAGAATGAAATCAAATATATTCAATCTTTATGCCATAAAAAACAAAGGCAGAAAGACGGTTTATTTATTGCTGAGGGCAGTAAGCTGGTAGATGAATTGATAAACAGCGATTACACTGTTAAAAAGATATATGGTACAGAAAGCTGGGTAAGTAACCATACCACTGCTATAGAAACCATAACCGTTTCAGACATGGAATTGGAGAAAATAAGTGGGCTCCAGTCTCCTAACCAGGTGCTGGCTATTGCTGAACAGAAAAAGCAAATGGTTTCTCCCGTGCTTACACAAAATTTAACGATTGTGCTGGATGGTATACAGGACCCCGGCAACCTGGGTACCATTATCCGGATTGCCGACTGGTTTGGCATTAAACAGATCATTGCCGGTATGGATACTGTAGAGTTATACAATCCAAAAGTAATACAAAGTTCGATGGGTAGTTTTTTACGCGTAAACCTTTGGTATCAATCATTAGCCGAATTATTAGAAAACCCCGGCGTATCTGTTTACGGTGCTTTGCTGCATGGCAGTAATATTCATAATGAAACAAGCATTGCAGAAGGCATATTGGTAATAGGCAATGAATCAAAAGGTATTAGTGAGGGCCTGCTTCCTTTTATTAACCATCCTGTTACCATACCCCGCATTGGGGGTGCAGAGTCATTAAATGCTGCAGTGGCAACAGGGATTATTTTATCCCATTTAAAAAAAGGATAATTTTCAAATGGAGTCCCTGCGGGGAGGAACGACGAAGCAATAGGTGGACAGATATTTCAGGATTTAAAAAAATTGTAAGACTGCCTCGTTCACTGAGCGGCGTTTTTTACCGGAACTGAATTGCTTTTACAGGATTAATTTTTTTTATAATTAACGTAGGAATGATTAATGCCATATAGCAGACCAATGCAGTGGCCAGGCAAACAGCGAACACCTGCCACCAGATAATATGTACGGGCGCTTTGGCAACATAATACGATGCTTCATCCAGACTGATAAATCCTGTATACTGCTGTAAGAGACATATTCCGATACCTGCAAAAAAGCCGATACCGATGCCTGCACAAGTGATAACCGTAGCATGGAATAAAAATATTTTACGTATCATACTATCCTCTGCACCCAATGCTTTGAGAATACCTACCATTCTTGTTCTTTCCAGTATCAATATCAGCAAACAGGTAACCAGGTTAATAATAGCCACTACTGCCATTACAATAAATATCACATTACGGTTTACATCCTGGATATTGAGCCAGTCAAAAATATTTGGGTAAACTTCGCGGATGCTGCGGCTCATCCATTCAACAGGTAATTTATCTGATAAGCGTGTGCTGATGGTATCTATACTTTTGTAATTATCAATAAACACTTCATAACCCCCTGTCTGGTTAGCTTCCCATCCATTTACCCGCTGTATCAATCGCAGATCACCCAGTAAAAAGAGCTTATCATATTCTTCGATGCCTGTTTTATAAATGCCGGCAACCTGCAATTTCCGGTAGGTTCTGCTGCCATCAATGATAGAAATAAAATAAACGGTTACCGTATCATTGAGATTGATTTTTAATTGGGAAGCAACGGGGGCGGATACCAGTATCTCTTTGCTGTAGGCTGAATCAGGAAAACGCAACCATCTTCCCTTTTTTAGATAAATTTTTAATTTGCTGCTGTCGTAAGCTTTTTCAATTCCTTTCAATAACACACCTTCTATCTCTTTATTTTTTTCAATTACGGCCGATTTGGTAGCAAAACTTTGTACCCGTAGCACACCTGTTTCGTGTCTGATCAGATTTTCAACAGTATCATTTTTATTAATAGGCGTTTCTTCTGCCACTAATGATTTATTGGGTTCATATTTCTGTACCCTTACATGTCCCCAAAAGCTGAAAACCTTTTCTGCAACAGTTTCCTGAAAGCCATTTACAAAAGCAAGTGTAATGATCATGGCCATCACACTTAATGCAGTAGCGGCTACCGACAAACGGATAATGAATCTTGAAAATGATTTTTGCCGGTTAAAGGCTATGCGTTTGGCAATATAAAGGGCCAGGTTCAATCGGCATGATTTTAGTTAAGTCAAATCTACATTGCCTCTATCAATGCAGCAAAAACCATTTGCCGCACAGCAGAATGTTGTATGTTTAAACCTTATTTGTACGTATGTTAAAATCTTTTGTTTTCCTGTGCCTTTTCGTTTTTGTTCAATCCCTGTCCGGTCAACGGTTACCTGATCATGTCTATATGAAAGATATCAGAACCCCCAAACTATTTCAGCAGAACAACCAGCAAAGCATGCCTTTACTTACCCTCAATTCAGGCGAGTTGCTGGAATTACATTTTGATGATATGATCGGGTATCCTAAAAATTATTATTATACCTATCAATTATGCAATGCCGACTGGTCGCCGGCTGATGTAAATATTTTTGATTATATAAAGGGCTTTCCGCAAAACCGGTTGAGCCAATACCGTGTTTCTTCTGTGGCCAGGAGTAAGTATGTGCATTACCAGGCGCTTTTGCCCGAAAGGAATTGTATTCCCACTAAAAGCGGTAATTATTTGCTGAAAGTTTTTCTGGATGGCGATACATCCAAACTTGCGTTTACCAAGCGTATGCTGGTGGTAGAAAATAAAGTGGTAGTAGCGGCACAGGTACAACAGCCTTTTGATAATGATATATTTCGAACCCACCAGAAGATTCAGTTCTCCGTAAACACGTTGCAGTTAAATATTCTTAGTCCGCAACAGGTAAAAGCAGTGGTTATTCAGAATAACCGATGGGATGATGCTGTAAAAAATATTCAACCGGTTTTCATACGTGGGAGTATCCTGGAATATAATGGTGAGCAGGATTGTGTTTTCCCCGCAGGTAAAGAATACAGATGGGCAGACCTTCAGAGTTTTCGTTTTGAAAGTGACAGGGTAGATCATGTTGACAGGAGCGTAGAGCCCAACGAAATCTTTATAAAGCCTGATGTAGAGCGAAACAACCTACGCTATATTTTTTTTCGTGACCGTAATGGTTGGGATGAGATTAACAGTAACGAATCCATTAATCCCTGGTGGCAAAGTGATTATGCCAATGTGCATTTTACTTTTATACCTGCTAATAATCAACCCTATGCCGGAAAAAATATATACATGCTGGGGCAGGCCACCGGCAACCAAATAGGAGATACTTCAAAGATGCTGTATGATGCCATAAAAGGTGTGTATACCAAAACACTTTTTCTAAAGCAGGGTTACTATAGTTATACCTATGTTACCAAAGACATTAAAAATACTTTCCGGACAGAAAGTTCTTTAACAGATGGCAATTACTGGGAAACCGAAAATGAATACACTATTTTATTTTATAACCGCCCCTTCAGTGCCAGGCATGATGAATTAGTGGGCATTACTACGATCAATTCCAGAAATGCAAGACCAGGTTTTTAGGTGGTGATTATTGAGAAAAAAAAGCTGTGTAAAAAAATCAGGAAATTACAGGCTCAACCCTTACTTTTGCCGCGGCAGGTCTTACACGGCCAGCTCCTGCTGAACCTCCCCAGGACAGGAATGTAGCAAGGATAGGTGGTTGTAGCGGTGCGATGTGAGTAGCCTGCCATTTTTTTTCCCCTGCCGCCCCCTAAAGGAGGCAAATAAAACAGGGGGATTCTTCACTAAAATTTCCCTTCAAGGGACCAGGGGTATGAAATTTTTTATCGATACGGGCAATCTCGCTCAAATTAAAGAAGCAAACGAGTTAGGCATTCTGGATGGTGTTACTACTAATCCAACTTTAATGGCCAAAGAAGGTATTAAAGGAGAAGAAGGCATTGCACAACATTATAAGACCATCTGTGAAATGGTGGATGGAGATATCAGTGCAGAAGTTTTATCAACAGACTATGCCACGATTATTGAAGAGGGAAAAAAATTAGCACTTATTCACCCGAATATCGTTGTTAAAGTTCCCATGATTAAGGATGGTGTGAAAGCGATCAAATGGTTTACAGATAATGGTATCCGTACCAATTGTACACTGGTGTTTTCTGCCGGACAGGCTATCCTGGCTGCCAAGGCGGGGGCCGCGTATGTATCTCCCTTCATAGGACGTATAGATGACAGTGGATGGGATGGCATGCAACTGATAGGGCAGATGCGCCATATCTATGATATACAGGGATATAAAACAGAAATATTAGCGGCATCCATTCGTAATGCCTTACATATTATCAAAGCTGCTGAATTAGGCGCCGATGTGTGTACCTGCCCGCTGGATTCTATTTTAGGATTACTCAAACATCCTTTAACAGATATTGGCCTGGCAAAATTTTTAGAAGACGCGAAGAAAATGTAATAGTAAGTGCGATAAATGATATAGTAAATGCCCTGCGGTTTGCGGGGCATTTTTTTTGAGGAGCGACTATTTGCCTAAGTGATTTTTTATCATAGATCAATCACTTTCTTTTCGGCATTGCTTTTAAAAGCTGCTTCAATAATCTGCATTACATGAACACCGTCTGAAGCGGTAACCGGCATGGGTTTATCGTGCCTGATGGCCTGGTATACACCATCATAATAGTCGTAATAATTCCCCTGTAGTGTGGGTACTTTTTCACGTATCAATTTACCTTCTTTTTCTGTATGCAGTAAACCCTGTTCTGAAACGGGTTCTGTTCCCCAATCAGTGGTATTCGGTTTTTGGTTTACCATTAAGTTAATTTCCTGCACATCTGCACGGCTTTTTAGGAAAGTGCCTTTTCTTCCATACATTATATAGGCCGGCAAAGGTTCTTTTACCTGATAACCTGATTTTAAACGTACACGAAGGCCGGGATAATATAATAGTATTTCAAAATAATCATCCACTTTAGAACCAGGTCGCGTAATACGCAGATCAGCAAACACGGACGTAGGCATGCCAAACAGGGATAGAGACTGGTCAATTAAATGCGGACTCAGATCATTCAGGATTCCTGCACCTGGTCCGGGTATTTCTTTATGTGGCTTGGGACTTAGTTCTTCTTTAAAACGGTCGAAATGAATTTCTGCTTCTACTATTTCACCCAACCACCCTTCGTGTATGATTTTTGCAACCGTTTTAAAATCGCTGTCCCAACGCCGGTTCTGGAAAACAGACAGTTGTTTATTTTTTTGCATGGCGAGCTTTTCTAAAGCAATGGCTTCTGCAACAGTAGTGGTAAAAGCTTTTTCAACTACTGAGTGTTTCCCTGCTTCCAGTGCTTTTCGGGTATACTCAAAATGAGTGGCGGTAGGAGTGTTAACAATTACCAGTTCAATGGAATCATCTGCCAGCAGTTCTTCCAGTGAGCGGAATATTTTTATTTCGGGGTAAAATGCGAGCGACTCTGATTTGGTTCTTTCCCAAACACCATATAATTCGAAACCGGTATGCAGGTGAAGAAAGGGGGCATGAAAAACTCTTCCTGACATTCCGAAAGAGAGAATCGCTGTTCTGATGGGAGGCATAAATATCTGCAGGTTATGTATGAATAAATAGAAGAATTGCTTAAAAGTAAATAACCTCTGCCAAATAAGAAATGTTTTTTACCATCCTTATTTGATTTGAATTGATGGGTTTGATAGGTCTCTTTGAAACAAGTTGTAAACAATTAGGTATTCCCGTTCTTAAGAGTATTGCATTTCTCAATACTGGTGTATATCTTGTTTCATTACATTCCCTTAAACCTAAAACGATTGCTATGAACACACAAAAATTCCTGGTCTCCGGCATAGTCGGGGGCATTGTCTCCTTTTTTGCGGGGTATCTTATTTACGGGTTGTGCCTGACAGATTTTTTTGCTAAAAATGCCGGAACAGCCACAGGTGTTATGCGACCAATGACAGATATGATCTGGTGGTCAGTAATACTGGGATCAATTTTTATGGGATTAACTTTTTCCTACATTTTTAACCGGTGGGCCAATATCAATAGCCTTTCGGCTGGTGCATCTGCTGGAGCGGTTATTGGTTTATTAATGACAGCCGGTACAGATTTTCTGATGTATGGAACAGCTAACTTAAATAACCTTACAGGAACGGTTGTAGATGTGATTGCCGGCGCGGTTATGGGTGCAATAACGGGTGCAGTAGTGGGATTAGCCAATGGAATGGGTGCAAAAAAAGCCGTTTAACCCGGGGCATCTGAATAAAATAAAAGAGCGGCTCACAACGGGCCGCTCTTTTATGTAAAAGGGGGGAAGGAATTCAGTAACTACTTTATTATACGTCTCCAGGTTTGCACAAGCGTAGTACCGGAGGTTGTTGTTCCATTAAGTCTTACTTCATTGTTAGTAATAACAGATAAACTGGAAGGTTTATACACCAGAGATCCGGTGCAGCTGTTTGAAAGTCTGTTAACCGTAAATCCCCCATTAGTAGCAGAAACAATATTTTTCCACATAACATCATTTGTCCGTATGCAATAAGTATTATTCTGGAGTAGGGTTATTATCCCCTCGCCGGATATGGGATATACACTTACGGTTGTGCCGGTTAAAGCATTATTATCATTAGAAGATTCCATTCTCCAGTTTCCATTTAATGAAAAAACACCACCTGTTGTATTGGTGGGTAATTTTTTAATTACATCACAACCTCCCAGTAAAATTACTATCAAAAGAGTAGGAAGAAGTGCCCGATTTATTATTTTTTTCATAACTAACATGTTTTATAATGCAGAGTTATCTTTTTTTGTGATAGTAATCATTACACTATTTTCCAAAAAAGTTGCAGGATTCACAGATGGGTCTGAAAACCATGGTCCATGGCCAATCGTCAAGGTGGCGATAGTTTATGGAACTTCCTCCCATTAATGACTTTTAAGAGATGGGGATCTGACATTCAATTTATTTTAAATATCTCGGTGATTTTGTTGATACTTTATGTGGGTTTACTTACATTATTCCTACATTTTTTTATCCTTTTTCCAAATAAGCCTATCTTCCGAGATATGCAAGAGAAAAAAGACTTTGTGAATGTGACCTGTTGTGAGCCTCACCGTATCCGCACAAAGGCGATATTGAAAGAGTTCCCCGACATGCGTAAACTGATCAGCAAAAATCCAAATACTATTTTTGCTATTATAGGGTTGGTATGTTTTCAGGTAATTTTGTGCTGGCTGGTTTCGACTCAATCCTGGTGGATAGTAGTAGGCGCGGCCTATATAGTAGGTGCCTTTGCAGATCATGCCCTGTTTGTTATGATTCATGAATGTGCCCATCGCCTCATTTTTAAAAGTCATACTGCTAACCGTATGGCGGGTATTCTGGCCAATGTTCCCCTGATTTTTCCCAGTTCAGTTTCCTTTGAAAAATACCATATTAAACATCATTCTTTTCAGGGTGTGCATGAACTGGACGGTGACCTGCCCAATTACTGGGAAGCCAAACTGATAGATAATTTTTTTATCGGTAAAGTGATCTGGTTATTATTGTATCCTTTTTTCCAAATATTCCGGATCCCCCGTTTAAAAGAGATTAAACCATTTGATAAATGGACCGTATTAAACTGGGCAGTACAAATTGCCGCTATTACTGCGATTGCTCTTTTGTTTGGAAGCAAGGGTATGGTTTTTTTTGTGCTTAGTTTTTTCTTTTCAGTAGGACTGCATCCATTAGGTGCCAGGTGGATACAGGAGCATTATTTAACCAAAGGAGAGCAGGAAACCTATAGTTATTATGGGGTACTAAATAAAGTAGCTTTTAATGTTGGCTATCATAATGAACACCATGATTTTCCTTCAGTGCCCTGGAATAAGCTGCCTAAAATAAGACAGGACGCGCCAGCTTTTTATAATTCTCTTTCTTATCATACCTCGTGGACAAAATTATTTTTAAGGTTTCTTTTCGATAAAGAGATTTCTCTGTATTCCCGCGTTATAAGATCCAATAGGGGTAAGGTTTCGCTTACCGATGAGTCCAGACCCGATATGGAACTAACAGCTAATAAAATAGCCTAGTTTTCAACACATTAACAATGCTTTTGCAGTTTAATTTGTTCAATAAACTGGATAGTCGTAATTTTGCACCCTGAAACCGAGCTGGAAGTGTAAATTGTACACAAACGAAAGTCTCATGGGTGATGTAATCTGAGTTTTTCTTCTAACGATTGAAATTGATTTTTTCTCCCTGTCCCTGCTCGGACGACTTATTGAATAATTAAAATTAGAAATATTATGAAGAGTAATGTAATGCCTTCTATTGTCCAAATAGAAGTAAATCAACTTAAGCAATTGGTATCAGAAGTAAGAGAAACTGTCGCAACTGGTATCGTAGTAAATAACGCAAAAAAAACAACTCCAAGTTTCGGTATTGTTGACCTGTGGAATATCCGCCGTGGTATGAAAACTGCACGGTTGGCAAGACGCTGGTCTATCTGAGTTTTTACTATGGAATAAATTGTACATCCTCTTTGAAGAAATTCAAAGAGGATTTTTTTTAGGAAAGGCGATAAGATTTTTTTTAAAAATGATCATGCCCCTGTATTCTTCTTTCATTAATGGGAAAGGTAAAACCAGGGTACCGCATTTCGTGTATCCCGTTTTGCGATAGAAATTTATTGCATCAATACTGCTGTCCATGGCTTTCAGAAAGATCATTTCTTTTTTGTGTTGCAGGGCGATCTCTTCACTAAAAATCATCAGTTGCCTGCCTATTCCTTTTCCTGCGGCTTCGGTATGAAGGTAAATTCTTTCAATCTCCATACTGTTTAGGTGTTCAAAGCTACTGAGGGTTGCATGGAGCCGGATTTTAAGATAGCCCAGTGCCTTGCCTTTGTCATAAATGATAAAATGGAGGTTACCCGGATCTGATATTTCTGCGCCCAAAACGTTAACGGCATACGCATATTCGTTCATATACCAATCAGCACCACCGGGATACCAGAGATGGAGATAATGTTCTTTATAAATGCTTTTTGCCAACGCTGATAGTTCACCAGCATAGGATATATCTATCGGAGATATTTGAATCATGTTGTCAATCACCTTTTTTCTGTAAATCAAACATGTTTTACCTGCAACCGTAGCCTCATTTTATGATCCATTCAAAATTTTCTGCTCTGGGGATATTTTCGAATTGTTCCCGGAAGTTTTGTGGCAACACGGTCAATTTCCTGCGTTCTGTATTTATCCATGCTCCATCAACTGTAATAACGGCACTGAGTGTATCACCGTTCTTCCATATTTCATGCACCATGGTCCAGCGGCCGGCATCCCTGGTGCTTTTAGTGAGTTGCATATTTACTTCAATGAGGTCATTATAGTGCACTTCTCTTTTAAACACACATTCTTCCCGGAAGAGGATAGGGCCCATATGATGCTGAAGCATTATATGGGGTGTAAGTCCGTTTTCTGCTAATAATGAGATACGTACAGATGCACCCCAGTCATAGTACACCGAATGTCGAACATGAAAGTTTGGATCAAGATCACTCCATCTTACTTCAATTTTTTTGCTATAGCCTTTCATGCAGTTATTGTATGGATGTATGTTAGAATTTGTATAATCCGGTCAAAAATAATAGAATATTAAGGGAAGAAAAGGAACAAGAAGCTAGAAATCATTAATCCTTCAAGATTGTCTGTATTTTTTCTTTTACTTCATCCCGCAGAGAGACATCTATATGTGTGTTGTGTGCATTGCGAATGATAAAGCCGGTCTGTTCTTCGAATTTGCGACACATGCTGCAGATGGTGAGATGGCCACGCAGTTTGATTTTTTCAAGCCACGACAATTTATTCTCCTCTTTTTTGGCGAGCAGGTAGGTAGCTTTTTTACAACTGATCATCAATAACTTCATTGTCACTTATTTTAGGTTGATCCAGTTTTTTTCAAGGCAGGTACGTAACTGGAGCTTAGCCCGATGGATCAATACCCAGTAATTAGACGAAGTTATACCCAGCGCCTTACATATTTCAGCAGAATCAAGATCCTCCATATATTTCATTACAAAAACAGATTGCTGTATCTCCTGCAGCTTCTTTTTACAGCCGCCAAGTACTTTATAGAATTCTTTATTGTCTATTTTTTGCTGGTAATCTATTCCCCAATCACCGGGTTTGTCTTCACGGGTCCAGTGCTCAGATTCATCAAAATAACTGTCAGTAGCCGATTTTTCCGCCATTGGCTGAACAATATCTCTGGCTTTCTTACGGTAATAATCAATTATTTTATTCTTGCAGATAGTGTATAACCAGCTTTTTTCAGAAGCTTCTCCCTTATAGGATTCACGTGCTTTCCAGGCGCTTAAAAAAGTTTCCTGCACCATATCTTCAGCTACCCCGGTGTCGTTTATCCTTGCCAGTGTATAGGCATATAGTGCATCTGAATAATTTTTGACCCATAGATCCGGGTTGAGTGTGTTTTGGTTCATGTTTACAGGAGGTAACTTGCAAAATAATAAAAGCCAGCGATATGATAAGGGAATGGAGGGCAATTGATTGGGTCAACTGCAGGCAAACTGAATGATTTTGGGATTTTTTTAGCAATTGAGACACAGAAAAGTGAGATATATATAAGTATTTGTAGGATTTGTGTAATACTTATCGGAGGGAAGGGTAAGACATTTGTGTAAAGTTTTTTTAATGGAATCGGGCTTTATCATCTCCCTAATCGTGATTACCATACTCGCTGTGTTTATCATGATGTTTTTTCGTTTCGGCATAAAAAATGTCAAAAAAACGAAGACAGACAGTGACCACGATTATACCATTTTTTAGCATAAGCCACCTTTTTTTCATATAGCAGTTAGTTTTGGTACGACCCCTGTTTTTACAGGGGTTTCCTTTTCGTGGCCTTAAATACATGCGGGAATATTCACTTAAGTTTGTGGCAATGCAAGTATTTACACATACCAGCCGTATCATCATCACCTGCCATAAATGGTTATCCCCTCCTTTGCAGGCAGAAGTTGTTAAACTTGGATATACAATTTCCCGTTCTTTTCAAACCGGGGTGGAATTGCAGGGAACGGTTGCTGATTGCATCCGCCTTAATCTAAACCTTCGTTGTGCGAGCCAGGTAATGTATTCTTTGAAAGCCTTTACCTGTAATGATCCGGATGAACTGTATAATAACCTCCTAACCATTCCATGGGAAAAACTGATCAGTCCGGATGGTTATTTTTCTGTAACCAGCAATGTATTTCACCCCACTATACAAACTAATCTTTTTGCAAACCTTCGGGTTAAAGATGCGGTTGTAGACAGGATGCGGAATGAAACAGGTAAGCGGCCATCTACGGGTTCAGAATTAACGGGTGCAGTTGTCTATCTTTTCTGGAAACACGAAGAGGCAGAAATATTCCTGGATACATCCGGCGAAACCCTTGCCAAACATGGCTATCGTAAATTACCAGGAAAAGCACCCATGCTGGAGGCCCTTGCCGCCGCTACCATATTATCAACTAAATGGAACAGGCTATCACCCTTTGTTAACCCTATGTGTGGTTCAGGTACACTGGCTATTGAAGCCGCGTTGATTGCCACCAACCGTGCCCCCGGCTTATTGCGGAGTAATTATGCTTTCATGCATATTACAGGCTATGATGGCTCTATGTATTCGAAAGAAAGAAAACTATTGGATGAACAGATAAAGGAAGTAGCGGGATTAGAAATCATTGCTTCTGACAGGAGTGAGCAGGCCATAGGTATTGCCCGCACAAATGCCTCGGCAGCCGGTGTAGAAAAGCTTCTCACATTTGCTGTATGCGATTTTGAAAAAACCAGGATTCCTGAAACTGCCGGCAGTGTAATTATGTTTAATCCCGAATATGGCGAACGTCTGGGTGATGAAATCGAATTGAATGCCACCTATGCAAGGGTTGGTGATTTTTTAAAGAATCAATGCAAAGGCTATACGGGATATGTGTTTACCGGTAATCTTGATCTTGCCAAAAAAATTCGGCTGAAACCCAGTCGCCGTATAGAATTTTATAATGCCACTATTGACTGCCGTTTACTGGAATATGAAATGTATGCGGGCAGCCGGAGAGAAGATAAACTGCCGTCAACTGGTTTAGCTGAATAATTTCCAATAATTTTTTTTTCTTTTCCTTACTGTGAATTTTGCGCGCCAGGGTGCAAGGGCGCAGTTTTTTGAGTGAATCATTTGTTGGAAATTATTTTTCGAGTATCTTATCATCTCAATTTTATTGCTAACCATACACTGCTATATGAGATACTCATTTATTGTAACTGCCTGCCTGTTTTTTGTGTCAATTCTTCCAGCACAAACCTATTCACCTACTCAGGAAAATGTTGCTGCAAGGCAGCATTTCCAG
>JBBRHM010000050.1:0-22555 GCA_038222655.1 Chitinophagales bacterium
GTTAAGTTGCTTAATGTTCCAAGTTGTGTAATACCTGCTTGTGTGCCGGATGATAATGCACCACTTAATGTGCCCGCATTGACAGCGCCTGTTACCGTTAAATTATTTAAGATGCCAACTGAAGTAATGTTCGGTTGTGCAACTGTGGTAAGCGTACCGCTGATCGTGCTTGCACTGATGTTACCTGTTACCGTTAAGTTGGTAAGGTTGCCCAGGCTCGTAATGCTGTTTAATGTACCATTCGATAAAACACCACTAAAGGTTCCACCCTGGATCGTTCCCGTTACTGACAGATTCGTTAACTGACCTATTGAAGTAATGTTCGGCTGTGCAACTGTTGTCAGCGTACCGCTGATCGTGCTCGCACTGATATTATTTGTTACCGTTAAGTTGGTCAGGTTGCCCAGGCTCGTAATGCTGTTCAGTGTACCATTAGATAACACACCGCTGAAGGTTCCACCCTGGATCGTTCCCGTTACTGACAGATTCGTTAACTGGCCTATTGAAGTAATGTTCGGTTGTGCAACTGTTGTCAGCGTACCACTGATCGTGCTCGCACTGATATTATTTGTTACTGATAAATTATTTATGCCTACCAGATTCGTTGCACTTATTGTATTTGCTGATACTGTTCCACTTACCGTAAGTCCACTTAAAGTACCTAAACTGGTAAGTGAAGAGTTTACCACATTAGCTGCCAGTGTGGTACCTGTTAAGGTTCCCGCATCGGCCACTGACGAAATAGTAATATTTGCCGTACCATCAAAAGGAACACCATTGATTGTACGCGCATTTTGCAGAGCCGTAGCGGTTGCTGCATTACCAGTCAACGCTCCGCTGAATGTTGTTGCTGATACTGTGCCTGTTACGCTAAGTCCGTTTAAAGTTCCTACACTGGTAATATTTGGTTGAGCCGCTGCTGTTACCGTCGCAGCTGAGCCTGTTACACTTCCATTAATAGGCGCTGTTACCGTAAGACCGGTTAAGGTTCCTAAACTGGTAAGTGAAGAGTTTACCACATTAGCTGCCAGTGTGGTACCTGTTAAGGTTCCCGCATCGGCCACTGACGAAATAGTAATATTTGCCGTACCGTCAAAAGAAACACCATTGATTGTACGCGCATTTTTCAGAGCCGTAGCCGTTGATGCATTACCAGTCAACGCTCCGCTGAATGTTGTTGCTGATACTGTACCTGTTACGGTAAGTCCGTTCAAAGTTCCTACACTGGTAATATTTGGTTGTGCCGCTGCTGTTACCGTCGCCGCTGATCCTGTTACACTTCCATTAATGGGTGCAGTTACCGTAAGACCGGTTAAGGTACCCAAACTGGTAAGTGAAGAGTTTACCACATTAGCTGCCAGTGTGGTACCTGTTAAGGTTCCCGCATCGGCCACAGACGAAATAGTAATATTTGCCGTACCATCAAAAGAAACACCATTGATTGTCCGCGCATTTTGAAGAGCCGTAGCTGTTGATGCATTACCAGTCAACGCTCCGCTGAATGTTGTTGCAGATACAATGCCTGTTACAGTAAGTCCGTTCAAAGTACCTACACTGGTAATATTTGGTTGTGCCGCCGTTGTAAGTTTACCTGCAAGCGTAACAGCCGTAATGCCGCCAGTAGTAACAACTGAACTCGGGGTAATCGCTCCCAATCCAATAGAAATGGAAGGCGTTGTAGTGGAATTAGTTACTGTAGCTGTAATACCATTGGAAGCTATAACAGACACAGAACTAACTCCCGATGCCGGTAAATTATTTTTTCGCACATAGCCGCTCAGCATAGTAGCCGTATCACTGATCTTAAGCAGGTTACTTAACATGCTGGCCGTATCCGTTACAAAAATGATATTGGAAGAAGGTATTTTTCTTAATACGCCATTAAGTGTAGTTACGATGGAATCTGTATTGGACCCGTTTGTTAAGGCCAAATTCAAACTGCTGATAGTACTTGGCGTCCATTGCTTCGTGGTATTGTTCCATTGCAAAACCTGCCCTGCCGCAGGAACCGTATTGGCAATCGCATTGCCCATCAGCTTATTAGCGTTCCATATAGGCTGTGTGGTTTGGGCAGTGAGGGTCCAGGTATTACCTACATTCGACATTTTGATCGAAGTATTATCGCCATTAATCTGCACCGCACCCACCTGGCTGTTTAGAGTAGTAACCCCGTTGTTAAACGTTCCAAACTGAACCCATGCATTATTTTGTCGGAAATAGAATTTCTGATCAGATATCCCATAAATCAACATACCATTTTCAGGAATGGTAATAGCCGTTGTATCCTGTACACGCGAAATCAGAATGGCCTTGTCGGCAGCATCTATTTGTAAAGCAACACTCTGGTTATTAATAAAATTTATATTACCGATAATAATGCCCTGCGCATTAATTAACCGGTGAGAACCACCCATGTCAATATCATCAGTGGCCTTGTGATTGCCGAAATTATCCCCGAATTTTTGGGCATTGGCAGTATATACAAATGAGAATAACACACCCAGTATTAACAAGGTGTGTCTCATAAAAAAATTTCTCATTGTTCTTTTAGTCACTATCGATTTTGTAAGTTAAGTATTTGAAAATGAATGAATATTTTTTTCATATAACGTAAATAATTCATTTCTATTTTATTACCACTATTTTATATTGACTTCCCTTAACGTCCACCGGTGTGTTGGTGTAATTCGCAAATCGTATACTCACCAGGTTGTCACTGTCTACCCATGAACTGTACACTGCCCAGTCCAGGTAATCCCCCTGCGGTGTAACCACTATAGGATCTCCTTTTCTTACGCCTGTTACCCTAACAGTTACGATTGCCGTAGTATTTGGCGGAATAGAAACATTCTGTCCACTGCTTACATTCAGGTTCAGGTTAAAATTGGTGACGGTAGTTACTGTCTGGTTAGCCGCTTGCGGCAGCGCCCAGTTTACATTACCAAGACTATCAGTAACCAGGAAAGTATTTTTCGGCCCCGCCTGGATACTGGTATTTACATTCGTAACACTGGCATTTCCTGCAAATAAAGCATAGGGTACACTCATCATCTGTGTGGTACCGAGGTCAATATAATTATCTGCCGCTATCCACCAGGCAGCCGGTATGGAAGGCGCTATGGCAATTTTAGTATTGAGGAAAAAAGGGCCGTTACCCCAATCTATCTGGCCAATATTAAGTAAAGGAATAGAAGGCGATACTTTTCCCTGCCCGATAACTATAGTATAAATTCCGTCATTATCACTCTGTACTTCAAAAGCCTCTTCCCACACTTTATTGCCGGTGGGAGATTTCTGCACGATAATATCTTTTACAAAGATTTTACGGTTTTTGGCAGGGTTCCCCAACGGATCCTTCGCTACAGCCTGATAAGGAACCCCGGGAGGGGGTTGCGCAAAAATAATACCTGCCGTAAATAACAGCGGAAGTATCAATAATATTTTAATCAGTGCAATTTTGATAAAACAAATGTTTAATAACCAATACGATGCCCTATATACAGTAAATACTGTAAAATAGTTTTTTATAGAATACTATATTAAAAAGTAGTTTTTCATAGGATACTACATTAAAACATAGTTTTTCATGGGTATAGTATAAAAATAGTTTTTCATAGGATATATAAACTTTTTCTATACCAAAGAGAACCAAAAAAACAATTTCCGTAACAAGGATGATTAGTTAATAAATTGTAGTAGCCCGACTACAAAGATAACTCTTCTAACTGCTTCATTTCCTTGTTATTATAATACTTCACACAAATCACTTATATCTTAATAAACTTCATATTGTAACGCTGATCCATAAAGTCCATAACCACTACATACGTTCCGGCTGCATAAGCAGTCGCATTAATCACATAACCCGCCTGTACATCTTTCATAGAAACCATCTGACTCATCATCATTTTACCTTCGATACTCATTACACGTACCTGACAGAATAAGTTGGCATCGAATTGTCCCTCACACTTAAGAGTGGTAAGGCCATTGGTAGGATTAGGGTATACTTTTAATGAAACGGATACTTTCAACACATTGGCTACAGGAGGTATTTCTTTACAACTTGCCCCAAACGTTCCTGTTCCATTATTTGCTATCGATAAAACAGAAAGACCGGTTGCGCTGGTTACACATTTTCCCTGTCCATACATTACAAAAGGGCTGCTCGATGAAGTAAGTGTTCCGTTAGAAGTGGCTATAGGAGAAAAGCTACGCACTGCAAACACCTGTGCCATACCTGCAGTACAGGCAAATAGCATGATGATAAACAGGTATGTGGCTTTCTTAAAACGCATAATATACTTCTTCGATTTTTCTCATGTTACTCACATAAAATATATCCAGTTTGCTTTCCGTTACTTCAACAATGATATAGTCAATTTTTACCGGCCCGGCTTGGTTATTATCGATAATCTCTGTTAAAAGGGTAGCGTTTGAATCCATATACCAGGTCCCTTTATAATTATCTCTGTTTGTGAATGTGCCGGTAAATCTGTTGGCAGGATTAATGGTGTAAGTCTTTGTATATTTTAATTGATCCGATGTTAAAGTCTGGGGAACATTGTTATCAAAAATTTTGCTTAAACGCCAGTACCGGTTACCATCACCTGTCAGGTTTTTGATAGCCTGCTCGCCTGGCGTAAGCACAACATCATTTTTGCTACATCCTGTAAAGAGGATGATGCAAATGCTAATGATCGAAATTTTAAAAAATGTTTTCATGTTGGTAATCCCTTCCGAAATGATTAATAACAATTCTCATTTACTTTTTCAGTGATGCTTATTTGCTGCTATTTGCAGCTTTTAAAGCGAACTGATGTAAAAGGGTTAAACAGAGGATAACAACTTTTTGAAGAATGTGAATAACGCGATACAGATGTTGAATGTTGCGTTGAATTTCCATTAAAAATCAAAAAGCTGTGAATAGTTGGATATAACTAGCTTTTAAGAGGATTGGATAGGATCTGAAATTATCTGTAAGTATTCTTTGCTTGATGCCTTAGTAGTAATTTCACTACAAATATAAACGAAAAAACGACAAGTGTAGTATTTTAACTACTTTTTTTAACAATTTTTTTGTAGACAAAAAAATAAGACCTTGAAATTCAAGGTCTTATAATAAAATTTATATAATCTGGAGATTTAAAATCTGTAGTGCTTATACTTTAAAGTGTGAAAAGGCTTTATTTGCCTCAGCCATGCGATGGGTATCTTCCTTCTTTTTGAAAGCGGCACCCTCGCCTTTTGCAGCAGCAATGATTTCATTGGCTAACTTATCAGCCATCGTACGACCGTTTCTTTCACGGCTGTAACGTATTAGCCATTTCATGCTTAAAGAGATCTTACGGTCTGCGCGAACTTCGGCAGGAATCTGGAAAGTTGCCCCACCAATCCGGCGGCTGCGAACCTCAACGGAGGGTGTAACATTAGACACCGCCCTTTTCCAGGTTTCATAACCGTCTTCACCGGTGGTTTTGCTTACTTTATCTACTGCATCATAGAAAATATTAATCGCTGTACTTTTTTTACCCTGCCACATCAGGTTATTGATGAAACGTGTAACCAGTTTATCGTTAAAACGTCCATCAGGAGCGAGAGGTAATTTCTTGGCTTGTGCTTTACGCATGTAATTATAAATTAATGAATTAGCTGATTATTTTTTGGCCTTTTCTTTCTTGGTTCCGTATTTGGAACGGCTCTTCTTACGGTCTTTCACACCGGCAGTATCGAGACTACCCCTTACAATATGATAACGTACACCCGGCAAATCCTTTACACGACCCCCACGGATCAAAACAATGGAGTGCTCCTGTAAATTGTGGCCCTCACCTGGAATATAGGCGATTACCTCAATTTTATTGGTCAAACGCACTTTGGCTACTTTACGCAGCGCTGAGTTTGGCTTTTTAGGCGTGGTAGTGTACACCCTGGTACAAACACCACGGCGTTGTGGACATGAATCCAACGCCCTTGACTTACTCTTAGCCCTGATAATTTCGCGACCTTTTCTAACTAATTGCTGTATTGTAGGCATTCTAAACCGTTTAAAATTTCGGACGGCAAAGGTAATGGCTGGAACGCAAAAACCAAAATGTTTTACAAAGAGTTTTCCCCCGATTTTCATAAATACTCTTACGCTACGTCTAAAACCTTCTAAAAATAGAATGCTACTTCTGTTCAGAAATGATTTTAATTAAAGAAAAACAGGTAGAAGCACCTAAACAATCACTGTTTTATCACCTGATTTTATTTGCATCCATTGCCGGATAAAAAAGGCTATTTAATTTGACCCCGTAACCCTCTCATAGATTTCAATCATTTCCCTTGCATCAAAAAACAATGCTATGAGAAGAGGTATACTCTGTATTTTATTATTGTCAGTCTATTGCCCGTTCTGCCAATCGCAGTCAGTGGTAACAACGGTGTCTTATCAAACCCCCGGTTCCATCTACACACAGAATTTTGATGGATTGCCCAATACAGGCACATTCACTTTAACGGGCAAAGGACCCTTTAACCTTAGCGGTGCACCTATTAATGGCTCCGGCCTTACAGGCTGGCAATGCCAGATGACGGGTGGTACTAATGCCAATGCCAGTTTTGCTGTGGGCACAGGATCATCAACCGGAAATGGGTTGTATAGTTTAGGGAGTGTGGGATCTACTGAAAGGGCATTGGGGTCTTTAGCATCCAGCACCGGCCTGTATGCGATGGGAATAATACTAACCAATACCAGCGGCATCACCCTAAACAGCTGTACCATTAAATTTATAACCGAACAATGGAGAAGAGGAGGCTCGGGAAACAAAAATACCTGGTCGTTCAAATATAAAACCGGTATACTAAGCAGTATTGATCAAACGGGTTTGGTTAATGAAACGGCTTTAGATATGGTTTCGGTAGTAATTGCCGGTTCAGCGGGCAGCCTTAATGGAAACCTGCCAGATAACCAGCAAACGGTATCTTTTACCATTAATAGCATTGTCTGGAAAAACGGCGAACAGCTATTACTTCGCTGGGACGACGCAGACGAAGCAGGAAATGATGATGCCTGTGGCATTGATACTTTTAGCTTTACAGCAACACAGGTAAGCAGCGTGCCCACGGCCATTAGTTTAGCGGCAACAAATATTACCGCCGGCTCTGCCCTATTGAATGGATCTGTTAATGATCATTTTTCCAATACGGCAGTTTTGTTTGAATATGATACGAGCAATATTTTTTCAAGTCCTCTTACCATTCGTGCAGTACCCGATACTATTTATACAGGAACCGGGGTTAGTTCTGTATCAGCACTCATTAATGGATTAGTAACGGGTGCCGGATATTTCTTCCGCATAAAAGCGATTAATGCAGCAGGCAGTGCAACCAGTGCAACGCTTTCCTTTACCACTTCTTTTAGTTTACCGGTTGTCATAACCAATGTTGCCGCTAACCTATCCCTTTCATCGGCCACTCTTGGTGGAAAGTTGCTTTCAACAGGTGGCGCTCCTATACTTGATAAAGGAATTGTTTGGTCGCTCAGCAACCTTCCTACCATCGCAAATAATAAAATGAGTATGGGCAATGGTGATGGTAATTTTGGGCAGCCGGTAACCGCACTGCCACAAGGCACATTAATTTATACACGGGCCTTTGCTACCAATATTGCAGGAACGGCCTATGGCAATACAGAAACATTTACCACCCAAACAACCGTTATTTCACTGGTTGCTACATCGGCCTCTTTAACGAATACAGCCATTGTAAATTTTTCATTTAAAACTGCGCAGAATATTTCGGGACTAACCGCTTCCAATTTTGCCATTGAAACAAAAGGTATTACCGGTGCAACCATCAGCAGTATTAACGGTTCGGGAAGTAATTTTACGATAGCTGTAAATACAGGAACCGGCGATGGAGAGTTGTACCTTAAACTTGTGCATGATACTGGACTTTCCATACCCATACATAGTAAACCTTTTTTGTCGACTGATTTTTATACAATTGATAAAACACCGCCTTTGATCAGCTCCTTATCCATACCGGATAAGCCGATGAAGACCGGTGATAGCGTAAGTGTTATTATTTTGGTGAAACCCGATGCGGATATATATAAAATGATCACTGGTAAAATAAATGGATTTACTTTAACTGCAGTTACCAAAAAAAATGATAGCCTATATACCAGTTCTTTCAAGGTAGTTAATGGAGGTAATGATGTTAACGGTGCAGCGAGTATTCCGGTTACCCTAATGCTGGCAGATTCGGTTGGCAATATCAGTCCCTCATTTCAATCACCCATCATTCAGCCTTCTGATGCGATTGATGCCAATAACCCATTTATCACCTCACTAATCACACCTGCAAACGGCTTATATAAATCAGGTGACACACTTGATTTTATTTTTCATTTCAGTGAAAAAATAGTGTTGACCACAACCGCAGGGAGTTCTGGCATCTCCGTTACTATTGGGACCAAATCAAGAACCATAGTTTATGCGGGGGGCAGTATGTCTGACAGTCTCATATTCAGGTATATTATTCAACCCGGCGATTCTGATAAAGATGGCATTAAAATCAGTAGTCCGGTTAATTTTATCAATACCGATATAAAAGATATAGCAGGAAACATGGCTATGCTTTCCTTCAATATTCCCTCTACAAAAAATATTTTAATAGATGCAGTCATACCTACAATAACCAGTGTTACGGTTCCGGTTGCGGCCATCTATACAACAGGAAATGTGCTTGACTTTATTGTGAACTATAGTAAAAAAGTGCTGGTTAGTTCCGCAGATAAGTGGCCTTATATTACGCTTGACATCGGCGGTGCATTTAAAAATGCTATATACCAAAGTGGTTCGGGAAGTAGTGCTTTATTATTCAGGTATACTATTCAGCCTGATGATATGGATAAAGATGGAATTAAACTACTCTCGCCTGCAAACCTTAATGCAGCAATGATTAAAGATGAAGCAGGCAATCCTGCTTCCTTACTACTAAATAATATGGGTGCTTTAAGTAGTATCCATATTAATCCTGTAACAGTTGTAGTAACAGAGGTAACTGTGCCAACAGCCGGTACCTACAAATCAGGTGATACACTTATATTCAGTGTAGCTTTTAATGAAAAAGTATTGGTAACTACTGCTTCTGGTATCCCATCACTCAAATTAACCATTGGCAGCAGTTCGAGAAATGCTTTTTACCAAAATGGTTCGGGAAATAATGTTCTTGAATTTGCGTATATCATTCAGCCTGGAGAGGAAGACACCAATGCTATAAAAATCAATGCAGCTTTGTCAATGAATAATGGCTTTATAAAAGATACACGGGGAAATAACATTCCACCTGGTTTACACAATATGGGTAACACTTCAGGCATTTTAATTGATGCCGTTAATCCATCCATAAAAGCGGTGGTGGTTCCGAGAAAAAATATGTATAAAGCATTCGATACGCTTGACTTCACTATATATTTTACTGAAAAAGTAATGGTAAAAAATAGTAAGGATACACCTTTCATAAGATTGGAAATTGGGAGTGCCCTTAAAAAAAATTCGTACGTAAGTGGATCAGGAACTGCAGCATTATTATTCCGATATGTTGTGCAAATAGGAGATGCAGATAAAAACGGCATTAAGCTGGACTCTGTGCTTACAGGCTATAACCTGATAAGCGATATTGCGGGTAATACGGCCGTGCTTGCTTTAAAAAACATTGGCGCAGTTTCAGGAATACGTATAGATGCGGTTGCCCCTTCATTCGTATCAGACAGTTCACAAATTATACTTTGCGAGAATGCGGCTGCTGTTTCCATTGCCGAATTACTGGTTGTAAAAGATGAAGAAACCGGTGAATCGCTTACATGGCAAATGGTCACAGGCAGTTACCATGGTTCTATTTCCAAAACAGTTTTCACAGGCACTTCCAATGGAAGTAATATTACTCCTTCCAGTATTTTTTACAAACCTGATACAGGTTATTCCGGAACGGATTCATTGGTTATGCAGGTATCTGATGGAATAAATACATCTCAAAAAAAAGTTATTTTCATTATACAGCCTTCGGTAAAAAATAACGGCATTGGATCATCTCAGATAATATGTAAGGGTAATATTCCTGCGCCGATAGTTGGATCACTTCCTTCGGGTGGAAATGGCATTTACACTGTAAGCTGGGAACAATCTGTTACGGATGATACTACCGGTTTTGGAAAAGCTACCAGTGCCAATTACCTGCAACAATATGTACCAGGTCCCTTATCAACTACAACCTGGTTCAGAAGAAAACTAACATCAGGTGCATGCTTCGATATTTCTACTGCAACAAAAATAACCGTTCTTAAAAATGGAGTATGGACAGGAAACTTTGATCAAAACTGGCATAATGAAAATAACTGGTGCACCGCTATGATACCCGATACAGTAACAGATGTTTTCATAAACGGTAATACAAAATATAACCCTCTTATAAAAGATACCGGAAAATGCAACAATCTAACCCTCTTGAATAATGCACGGTTAGGGGTAACAGGATCTTTACAGCTAAAAGAAAGTATAGTTAATACATCAGGGTTCGTAGATGCAAACAAAGGAAGTTTACTTTGTACTGGTTTATCCATGCAAATTATTCCGGCCGGATTTTTAATTGATAATAATTTACAAAACCTGGTAATCAATAATCCTGCAGGAGTTTCGCTTGCAGGACCTATAAAAATTTCCGGTAGCCTTATAGTAAACAGCGGAACCCTGGTTACAAATGACCAGCTTAGTTTACTACACACAGCCAGCATTGGTGCTTCTGCAGCTGGCACAACGATTAGAGGCAATATATTCATCAAACATTTTATACCCTCGGGCAGAAGAGCCTTCCGGTTATTAGGACATCCCTTTTCTGATACGATTGCTCTTGATATGATTAAAGACAGCATTGACATCACCGGCAATGGCGGAACTACCAACGGATTTACTTCTACTGCCACAAACCAACCCTCTGCCTTCCGTTATGACCCATTGCTGGGTAATGATTCATCAGGTATTGATGCAGGTTGGATACCTTTTACACATACGAATGGCCAATCAGAAAATGCCTGGAAAGAATTTGCCGGCATCAGGTTGTTTGCAAGAGGCAAACCTGAGCAAGGTCTTGATGGCACTCCCGCAGGGGATGGAACAAATGGTACTTATTTTCCGAAAGAGGTTTTGCTTTCCCTATCCGGCAAAGTGCATACCGGCGACCAGGAAATTATTTTATCTAAAAACACATTGGGTAATTACCACATCATCGCAAATCCTTATCCTGCTGCGGTTGAACTGTCAATGGTTACACGTGGAGAAGATATTGGTATGAATTACTGGTTGTGGGATCCTTTACAAGCTACCATGGGTGGTTACAGCAGTATACCCTTTACCAGCAAAAATATACTTCCCCCTTTCGGAGCTTTTATTGTAAAAGCCAATGGTAATAACCATAACAGTTTATTGTTTACTGAAAACTGCAAAGTAACGGAAAGGGGAACAGGTCATATTCCGCTGGTAAATAATGATGACAGCTACTTTATTGAGTTACGATTGGAAACGGACAGTATTTTCTGGGACAGGATCCTGCTACTTGCTATTGACAGTGCGAAAACGAATGTTGATAAAATAGATGCAGAAAAATTCCGCAACAGTGACGTAAATTTTTATAGTATCAGCCGGGATCAGAAAATGTTGTCCATTGATGCACGACCGATAAATAATGAATCAAAGATTGCATTAGGCCTGCAGACAAATTCGCCAAAACAATTTAATCTACGCGTAGCTAAAATAAGTTTACCGGTCACCAATACCTTACTGCTGCATGACAGGCATCTTGACCGATGGATAAAATTAGAAAAAGACAGCAGTTACCCATTTGTAACAACCACAGATACCGCAACTATGGGGAATGAAAGGTTTGAAATTATATCGCGCAAAAAAAAGATGACTGATACCATTCCTCCCTTTACAATAACAGCTTCTATTATGCCCGTACCCGCAACGGACAAGATTATGGTTAATTATGTATCATCTGAAAAAGGAAATACCACTATCCGCATAATAGGCTTGAATGGAACACCTGTTAAACGTTTAGAATTGGGTATGCAAAAAGAAGGAAAGATAATGATACCAGTTTCAGACATACCAAATGGCATGTATTTACTGGAATTGAGATGTGGTGAGAATATCGCTACTAAGAAAATAATCAAGCAATAGTGAGTAGCTGCTGCGGGATAGGTCATTTTTCATAATGATGGGTATCATCCATGAACTATGACCTATCCACTATACATGCCTCAAACGCTGAACATCCAGCCATGTGTATCCGCAGCATTACCTTCTCGTATGGCATTCAGCCTTTTTTTAAGTTCGGGGGCCACTTTCCAGTTATCGGTATCAAAATGCATTGTGTAATCTTTATACCGAAGTTCTTTTATTAATGAAATAGTAGCCGCCGTACCCGTACCAAAAACTTCCTGCAGTTCGCCAGAGCGGTGTGCTTCAATAAGTTCATCTATGGTTATTTTTCCTTCTACTATGTCAAGTCCCATTTCTTGTAAAACGGTTAAAGCGCTGTCACGCGTTACACCGGCCAGAATGGTGCCATCTTCCAGTGAAGGGGTAACTGCTTTGTTGCCGATAATAAAAAATACATTCATGGTTCCTACTTCCTGCAGGTATTTATGTTCAAAAGCATCGGTCCATAAAACCTGGTCGTAGCCCTGTTTTTTAGCCAGCGCTGTTGCAAGCATACTTGCTCCATAATTACCTGCATTTTTAGAAAACCCTACCCCACCCGGAGCGGCACGGGTATACTTTTCTTCTACGTAAATTTTCATCGGCGCAACATAATAAGGACCTGTTGGACTGAGGAGGATGATAAATTTATAACTGTCAGACGGCTTCACGCCTATCACGGGATCTGATGCAAACATAAAGGGGCGGATATACAGCGAATGATCCGGTAAAGAAGGAACCCAGTTCTTATCCAGGTTCACCAGCATACGCATGCCTTCCATAAAAATATCTTCCGGAACTACGGGCATATACATCCGCTCTGCAGAAATATTAAACCGTTTAAAATTATCTTGCGGGCGGAATATGGCCACATTACCTGCGGAATCTTTATAGGCTTTGATCCCTTCAAAAATGGCCTGGCCATAATGCAAAGCAGCAGTGGAAGGTTCGAGCAACAAAGGCTGGTAAGGTTTAATCTCTACATTTTTCCATTCGCCGTTTTCATAATCGGCTTCCAGCATATGATCTGTAAAATAACGCCCAAAAGGTAAATTCTCCAGGGTCATGTCAGTCAGTTTGCTCGTCTCAACTTTCGTAATGTTTATGTCCAGTGCTGCTACCATAGTTTTATATTTGACGCAAATAAACAAAAAAAACGAAAACTAACAGTCGTTAATATTTATAAGCGGTTATGAATTTAGAAAATACACAATTACCCAATTTCCTGATTGCTGATCTGTATAAGCATAGTTTGGTAATTGTTAATGGCGAAACAATGCCAGAGAAACCACGGCCCCATCAGGTGAAGGCAACACCGGAAAGACAATGGTATTTAGGTAGCAATTTACAGAAAATCACGCTTATTACCAGCGAAAAAGAAGCAGTTTTCTTAGAGGAATCCTCTTTACAGTTCCTCACATCTATCCTTGGTGCCTGCAAACTGAACCTTGGAGATGTGGCAATTGTTAATTATCATAATGAACCGGTTGAGTATGCCTTTCTGAAAGAAAAACTCTCACCTGCCTTTTTAATACTGTTTGGAATAACTGCAAAGCAAATTAAGATTCCTTTTACCGTACCCGATTACCAGGTACAGAAACACGATAATTGCCATTTTTTATTAACCCCCCCTCTCGAAAAAATGCTGGGCAACAGCCAGGAAGCTAAACTGGAAAAAAGTAAATTATGGCTATGCCTGAAAAAGATGTTTACAATTTGATATAGCGCACAAATCTTTATAGCATCTTAACTTTTACTACCCGATAAAAAAGTCAGTCCTAATGATGAACACAAGTTTGATATTCGCCACCAACAACCAGCAAAAAGTAATAGAGATAAGGTCTGTGACGAATGAATTATTTGATATTATTACACTCAAAGAAGCAGGAATAGATATTGATATACCTGAACCTCACGATACACTGGAAGCCAATGCCACTGAAAAGTCTCAAACTATTCATCGCCTTACGGGCAAGAACTGTTTCAGCGAGGATACAGGATTGGAAGTGGAAGCACTAAGCGGTGAACCGGGTGTAAAAAGTGCACGATATGCCGGTGATGGGAGAAGTTTTCAGGAAAATATTGATAAACTTCTCCATAATCTGAAAGGAATAGCAAACCGCAAAGCCCGATTTAGAACGGTTGTATCCTTATTATTAGACGATAAAGAATATTTATTTGATGGTGTCTGTAATGGCCAGATCATTGAAGAACAGAAAGGTGTTCAGGGTTTTGGGTATGATCCTGTATTTATTCCTGAGGGTGCGGGACTAACTTTCGCGGAAATGTCACTGGAAGAAAAAAACAAATACAGTCACCGCAAAAAAGCTATCGCCAAACTCATCCATTTTTTAAGCCAGCAAAGCCATGAACAGAATACGGATTGACTTACCGGAAATTTTTTATTTCTCCACCACGCTTGTCATAAGGGTAACTGATTTGAATTATGGCGGGCATGTAGGCAATGATGGTTTTCTTTCATTGATACAGGAAGCACGTCAGCAATTTTTACGCTCACATGGCTATGAAGAATTATCCATCGGTGGTTTCGGATTAATTATGGCAGATGTGGCTATTGAGTTTAAAAAAGAATTGAATTATGGCGACCTGCTAAAAATATCAGTTGCCGCAGGCGATTTTGATAAATTCGGATTCGATCTTTTTTATCTTCTCGAAGTTATCAATGGAGACGAAAATATTTTAGCAGGAAAAGCAAAAACAGGAATGCTCTGTTTTGATTATACACAAAAAAAGAAAGTGCCTGTACCGAGCGAAGTAATGCAGAGACTTTCTAATGTGTGATCGAAAAAATACACAATGAAAAAAATTAACTGTTCCATATCCGCCAGCTTTCTTCTGCCTGCAGTAACAACATCTCCTGCCCGTTTTGAATAGTGGCTCCCTGCAATTTCCCTTTCGCTAAAAATTTTGTTTCAGCAGGATTATATATCAGGTCGTAGAGATGATGTTGTGAAGTGATATAGTGATAAGGAATAGCAGGAAATGCCTCTGTATCCGGATACATTCCCAAAGGTGTTGTATTAATGATAAGGTGATGTGTAGCGATCATTTCCTCTGTAACTTCTGCATAATTGATTACATCATCCCCATCTTTTCTCGAAACATGTAGAAAACTGATATCAAGTTTTGTCAACACATATTCCACAGCCGCCGAAGCCCCGCCAGTGCCAAGTATCAGCGCTTTTGAGTGATGGGCTTGCAGGAAAGGAAACAAGGATTGCTCAAATCCCACCACATCTGTATTATATCCCATTACATCAGTTCCTGACATATGGATACAGTTACACGCCCCAATAGTATTTACCACATCAGATGCCACCGTTAAAAAAGGTATTACCAGTTTTTTATAGGGAATGGTCACATTTAAACCGCGAAGATCCGGCTTCTGCAAAATAGCAGGCAACTCATTGATGCTTTGCAATGAAAAATTTTCATACACAGCGTCGGTCAATCCCAATTCCGCAAATTTTTGTGTAAAATATTTTTGCGAAAATGAATGTGTCAAAGGATAGCCTATCAGGCCAAAGCGCCGCATGCTGTATTATTTATTCAGGTAAAGATCAAAAGTGTCGCCACGTAAACCAATACGCATAGTTTCGAGGGGTATCACTTCATTAGGCGCAATATTGCCGAGGTTCACATTACAACCGATGAGTTCAAGGAAATATAATTGCTGCGCTTTTTGAGGCGCTTCCCAGATAATTTTTTCTTCAGGTATCTGTGTCAGAATTTCCTGCACCAGTCCTTCTCTCACTTCACCGCTGCCGCGGTAAATACCTACATTACCCGCTTCGCGGGCCTCAGCGATTACGTAAGAAGAGCCGGCTTCCAGTTCAGCGCGCATCAATTCTATCCATTTATACGGAGGAATAATATGTGCTGCATCCTTACTTCCCACTTCACTTAATACGGTGGCATGTTTGGTGAGCCGTTCAATATAGCCGCATTTTTCTGCGTGTGGTATGCTTACAGAACCATCACTTACTTCTACATAGCTGATGCCGTAATCCTTACACACAGCGAGATAATCATCAAACTGGTTACGGATAAGAAATGCTTCAAACAAAGTACCACCGAAATAAATGGGAATATTATAAGAATGATACGCGTCAATTTTTTCACGGAGATTAGGAGTAACAAAAGATGTTCCGAACCCAAGTTTCACTATATCTGTATGTGGCCGGCATACACTCATAAAATCATGCACTTCACGTATGCTAAGTCCTTTATCCATTACCATGGTTAATCCCGAGGTTCTGGGTTGTGGGGTTCGTGCCGGTATCTTTGTTAAATTAAAATTCATAGACTTTTTTTCGTTTATCGGCGGCAAAAATAGGTTAATCGGCCGACTTGCATTGTCAGCCTCCCGGAAAGAACGGCAGTGTTATATTTTCTTCCCTTTTTTATAACGGGCCACAATATCAACAACCTGATTGTTTTGCAATATGGAAGGATTAAGTTCTATAAATTTTTTCAGCAGCCTTGGGGCTTTTTCCATGGCCATTTCAAGTTTCAGCAACGCCTCTTTGGTTTTTCCCAACACAAATAATATAGTGCTGTGATAGAAAAGAAAAACGGGTTTTCCATCTGTTGCTTTCGTGGCTGCATTGCATTGTTCAATGGCCTCATCAAAAAATTCTGCTTTTAAGAGGCACCGTATCAATGCTTCCCATCCAGCAACGTTCTTCGGCTTATGTCTTACCACCGCACCAAAATACTGGATCGCATCTTTAAACTGTTTCAGGTTCATTTTGCACTCACCCATAGCTAAATTATACTCAGGCACCGTCCGGTGAATACGCATAGCATTTTCCAGTTGTTTTACTGCACTCTGCCATTGCTCTTCCAGCATATACGTTACGGCTATCTTGTAATGCAGTTTACTGTCGTCGGGATTGAGGTGTACTGCTTTTTTATAGTGAAATCTTGCCTGCCCGTAATTTTCCATGCGGTGATAACAATGACCGATGGCTTCATAGATTACATCTTCTGGCCTGGTTAGTTCCAGCACCTTTTCAAGCACTTCTATAGCTTCTTTATATTTTCGTAAGCGGAGAAAAGCATCTCCCATATTTCGGTAGGCATAATCAAATTTTTCATCGATGGCTACTGCATATTGATATGCATCGATTGATTTTTCATATAGCTTCAACCCCTGGTAAGCGGCGGCAAGGTTAAACCACGCCAGCTCACTAAAGGGAAAATCATCTATGATCTGCTGGTGCAAGCGGATACTTTCTTCGTTTCGGCCGGTAAAATCTGTCCAGAAACAAATTTTATACAATGCTTCTTCGTTGTTGGGCTCTTCTTCCAGTATCAGTTTGAGGCAATCGAAAACTTTATCAAATTCTTCATAATCATCATATACATCAGCCAGTTCAAACAACAGGTCCAGTCTTTCTTCCCCCTCAAATAATAGTAACGCCGCTTCGAGTAGTTCTACAGCTTTCGCCTGCTGGTCAAGTGCCAGGTAGGCATCTGTTTTAAGAATATACAGGTTCAGATCACTGCCGTCATAGAGCTCTGCTGTTTCCAGCACACTAAGGGCTTCTTTATATTTACGGGTGGCCAGAAGAAGATCTGCCTTTTTAATCATTAGCTGGGAGGAATAGGGAAACTGGGATAAGCCAATCTCAGAAGCTTCCAAAGCTTCAGGAAGATCGTCTTTTTCGTCAAAATGGTCAATAATACGCTCAAAATCATCTTCCTCGAGAAAGGAATGTGTCCGACCAGTTTTTAAATTCTGGTATTGCCTGAGTAATTCTTTTAGCTCTTCGCGGTCTTCGCGGTACTGATTTTCTCGCATTTGGCTATCGGTTTATCCAATTTAGGACAAAAAAAGAATTTTTTTCCGGGTGTGTGTAACTTTTTTGGTTTTGTTAACGTATGGTTAAGAAAATCAGAATTGTGTATTATTTATGAAATCAGTATATTTGTTATAATGAAAATAAAGCAAAACATACGTAAAGCCTTCTTTGTTGCCCTTCTTGCGATGGGTATACAAGTTGTGTATGCTGCTTTTTCATTTACCGGCATCGCCGATGAAAAGACAAAAAACAATAAATATTCTTTAAGAAATCTGAGTGCTTTGTCACATAAAGGTTTATCATTTTCTTCCCTCAAAGCAAGTTTGCAGTATAAGGGTATTCAGCAACCGGTTTCTTCCAAAGAAACTTTATCTGGTATTGAAGTGAGTTCTATGCTTCGCTATGATAATGGTAACACTACCTATATCTATCCTTATAAATTCAAAATAAAAGCGTCGAAGTTTAAAACGCCTTCTCCCCAACAACGTTAATTCAGTAAACGGTATCCACTTGTTGGAATATCAAAACGTGAAGCCTGCACAGGGCTAAGGTTTATTTTTACTGCTGTATATTTTATCTTCTTACTTTCTGCTTCCTGTGATTCATATTCAAGCACAAAACCCGGAATGTCTTTAAACTGATATTCAAATTCCTTTACCGAGGGTATGATATTGGTGGCATAAAATATAGTAAATACACTGCCATCTTTTAACTGCAACACCGCCTTTTTACATTCATAGCCCAGGATGGTTTTTGATTCATTGTTTGACAAGGAAACTGTCATGCCTTCATATCTTTTATTTTCACCTGCCCATTGGCTATTGTCGAGCTTGGTCATGAATTTATTGTTGCCCAATTCACGCAATATCACTGCCGAACGGGTATTCTTATTATAGAGAACAGATTGTTTAAATGAAGGGCTTATTAAATCGGTACGACTGTCATTCCCTTTTATATACACTGTTTTTGTACTGGCTTTCAGGGATTCTACCACATCTTTATCTGCATTGCCTTCTTCTGCAGCAATGGAGTAAGTAATGGCACATTCGGCTACCATTCGTTGTTGTGCAGAGGTAACGGTTACCTGCATAAAAAAAGAAGTAATAAAAAAAACGAAAGTCTTCATTTGCTATATATTAGAATGTACCTGCTCAATTTAGTCAATCTTACTCAAAAAGCCCCGCATCGAAATGCAGGGCTTGAAATAGTTTTATTTAAACCCACCTACTTTTTATTGGGTGTTTTGCTTTTTATATCCTGTAATTTTTTTTGGCTGTCCATCATCTGGTCATAACGCTCCTGCCATTTACTTTTGGTTTTAGGCGTTTTTCTTTTCAGATCGATTTTGGCCAAAATCTTATCATGGTTGATAATGTAATTCTGGATAACAAACTGCAATCCTAAAGTAATCAGGTTAGAAACTGTATAATACCATGTAAGTGCTGAAGGTAACCTGTTAAAAATGAACAACAACATGAAAGGAAAAATATAGGGCATGTATTTGAGTGCCGGATTATCCTGCGTTGGTGTCATACTCATATTGTAGATCGAGATAAGGAAACTGGTTAATACAGCGGTAATGGTAAAAAGACTGATGTGATCGCCAAACCCCGGAAGGGTAAAAGGTAACCTGGCAATAACATCATAAGAAGAAAGATCCTGGCTCCATAAAAATGGCTGGCCTCTCAAAGCGATATTGGAATTAAAGAAACTATACAGCGCAAAAAAGATAGGTATCTGTAACAGGGCAGGTATGCAACCTCCCAGTGGGTTAACGCCTGCTTCCCTGAATAACTTCATCTGCTCCATAGCAAAACCCTGCTGATCGGCTCCGAATTTCTTTTTTAAGGTGTCCAGTTCAGGACGCAATACTTTCATCTTGGCGCCACTGAGGTAACTGGTATAGGTTAACGGCGCTGTTACCAGGCGGATAAATAATGTGAGCAACAATACTACCCAGCCATAATTCCTGACAAGTCCGGCAAAAAAATCAAACACATTCATAATAATGTATTTGTTGATCGGGCGAACGAATGAATACATATCCCTTCCAAGATTCACGATCTTATCCATTTCAGGCGCCTGCTTTTTCAGGATATTATAATCATTGGGACCATAGTATAACTGCAGCGGTACACTGGCTGAAGCCGTTGCCGGTAATTTCATTTGTAAAGATGCATCTGCTGTAGCCAGTATATGACTGGAATCTGTCTTACGCGCCCATTGTACCTGTCCGCCGGAAAAACTGTTTTTAGCAATAACCGTCATGTTAAAGAACTGCTGCACTACACTTACCCATTGAACCGGTTTCTCAAATTTTCTTTCCGCTTTGGAAGAAATATAATCAAATGAGTTGCCTTCTGAAAAACAAATATTCGATGTTTGTCTTTCGTACTCCACTGTTCTTTCCTGTTGCTGCGTTTCTGTACGCCATTGCATATTGAATGCGCCCTGACTTAATAATTTATCCGCACCGGTAATCAAAATGTTCCAGTCCACTAAATAATCATTGGGCCTGATGGTGTATTGATGTGTAATACTTTGTCCATTGGCTGCCGTTAAAATAAAACTGATTGTTTGGCTGCTATCAGCATTGATAACGGGTGCAGAAGCCGTAAAAAATAAATTAGCGGAAGAGGATGACTGGTTAGCCGAGGTATTAATATTATACCCCAACTGGTTATTTTCTGCCAGTAACACTTTTTTACCGTTAGGTGTTTTATAATTATTCAGTTCTACACTTTTTACCTGGGCGCCTTTGGTGCTAAAAGTTACTGTCATTAATTTATTATGAACCATAACCAATTGATCGGTGCCAATAGCCGCGGTAGTAAAATCACCTGCTGCAGACAAACGGGCGGAAGAATCTCTTTTTAAGGAATCTATCCTGGCAGTAACTGTATCCAGCGGTTTGCGGTTGGCTGCATTGATTCTTTCGAGAGAGTCTTTCTGCCTTTGCTGAAAAGTAGCCAACTCCTGCTGCTGCTTAGAATTATACCAGAAATACACAATAAATAAAATACCCAGCAACACAAATCCAATTACCGTATTCTTATCCGTCTTCATACAAAATTTTATTGAGCGGCAAAGGTAGTATTTGGATCGAAGATTGGCGGGTTCAAGTTCAGAACCCGTTAAAATAGCTATAAAACGTAATTACAGGCTATAAATACCGGTTTTTCATCGTTTCTTTAGGTTTCTCCTTCAACCAGGCGTATTCCCGACTTCTACCAACGCAAATACTTTAAACACTTGTTATGCAGGATAATACATCCATTTCCCAAAGAGAAAATTATGTGGCAAACAGCTGGATACGATTTCTTTGGTGGCTATCTACGGCAGAAAAAGAACTGCTGGCTGATTGCGTAATCGACCGCAACCGTTATGCCATTGTGGGCATGACAGTTTTAGGAACCTGGGCCTTTGCTACGCTGGCCTGGACTTATTTTTTCAGTACGGTAGTAAGCAACCTGTTCATCGCCATATTGCTCGGGATCTTCATGGGGGGTATTATACTTTCGATTGACAGGTCATTAATAAAAGGTATTAACCGCAACAATAAAGGAAGATTACTGCCTTTGCTGTTTCGTGGAGTACTGGCCATGACCATTGGCTTGTTTATGGCGCAACCCGCGTTATTATATTTATTTAACAAGGAAATTCATGTGCAGATATCTCTCGATAATGAATTGCGCAAAAAACAAAAAAGGCAGCAACAGGATTCTGTTTATTTTGCTGAGAAAGTAACACTCCTAAAAAAGAAGAATGACCTGCAGCAACAATTAAATACAAGATACGCAGATGTTTCTGCGGCAAGAGATGCATTCATCCGGGAAACCGATGGTACCGGCGGCAGTAAAAAAATTGGACTGAAAGATATTGCCCGCGCCAAACAGAATGAGTACCAAAAAGTAGATGCAGACTACAAACAACAGGAAGCCATTCTTCTACCGCAGATTAAAAGTACAGACAGTACGGTGAATGCCATTAATTTATCGGTTCAAAAAGAACAGCAATCATTCGAGTCTTTACTGAATGATGGTTTTATTACACGTATTGAAGCATTGAATCATTTAGTGAAAGACAATGACTCTGTGGCTTTCCGGTATTATTTACTGGTGGCTATTTTAATGCTGATTGAATTGATGCCAGTAATAGCCAAGATACTTTTACCGGTAGGCACTTACGAAGAAAAAGTACAGTTACGCGAACAGATTGAAAAAGAACTAACCCGTAATAACCACCAGAGAGAACTGTCTTTAAAAGAAATTTATAATCAAACCGCCTTTGAACAGGATGCAACTTTTATAAAAGAATTTTTTACTGCCTCCGAGGAAGATAGAAGAACTAAAATGCAGGATCGTCTCAAAACCTGGAAAGAAGATAAAGCCGCAAGCTTCGACGGGGTATGGGATGATATGAAAAAAGATATGTTAACTAAGCAGGATAACTAGGGCTAAGAGACAAAAGAGTAAAAAGAGA
>JBBRHM010000051.1:0-22420 GCA_038222655.1 Chitinophagales bacterium
TTTGACGGAGGTATTATCGGATCTTTTTCAGAAGGCTCTTTTGGCGGTATCGGGTTTGGGGTAGACAACCTGTTGGAGATGAAAGTAAAAGACACCAAAGACACATCAAATAAAAAAGGCAAGATTATAAAGCTGATAGATGGTTTTGGTTTTAATTCATCTTATAACCTGCTGGCCGATAGTTTTGCATTGGGCAATTTTTCTATTTATGCCCGCAGTACTTTATTTGAAAAACTAAATATCACTGCCAGCGCTTATCTCGATCCCTATGATATCAACCAAAAAGGATACCGTGTAAACAAAATCTACTGGGATCCTGCACGTTTTAAATTTGGCAGAATTACAGGGGGAAGTCTCGCAGTATCTACCTCTTTCAGCAGTAAATCAAAAGACGGAAAAGAGGATAAGAACAGGCAGTTACCCGTGGATCCGTTTATGACACCTGACGAGCAACAAAGACAACTCCAATTTGCAAGGGCCAACCCCGCTGAGTTTACTGATTTTAATATTCCATGGACCTTGTCGCTTTCTTATTCCTTAAATTTTACACGCATATTAAAACCGGATTTCTCAGGCTTTACAACCGAAACTTTTTCCAGTGTTAATTTTAATGGTGATTTTAGTCTTACCCCAAAATGGAAAATGGGTGGAACAGGGTATTACGATTTTTCGCAGAAACGCCTGCAGCAGTTCAGTATGTTCATTACCCGGGAAATGCATTGCTGGCAATTGGCCATTAACGTAACACCGATAGGATTGTACCGTTCCTTCAATATTACCTTCAGTCCTAAATCCGGAATTCTTCGGGATCTTAAGATCAACCGCAGCAGAACTTTCTCCAGTTATTGATGATCATGCAGCAGGTAGTAATCCCACATCTGTTTAAAAAGTATGTCTTTCAGTTTTTCAACGGAAATATCTGTTGTTGCAACGGGTGGCAAAAAATGCATTTCCAGTTTGTGGGGCCGTAAATAAAAAAACCTATTAGACGGTAAAACTTTTTTGGTATGAAATAAAATAGCCGGTAATACAGGTTTCTTTGTATCAACCGCTAAACGGAAAGCGCCGTCATAAAACTTTTTTAAAGGATCCTTTGTGCGATTCCTGGTTCCTTCAGGATAAATAACCATATCAAGACCTATGGCCAGCATGCGTTTCATCTCGTCATAACTTTTTCTCCTGCTGGCATCGCTATTACGGTCAACCAACACACTTCCAAAAGTATATACCCATCCAAAGAGGGGTATTCTGGCAAAACTTTTTTTAGCAATGGTTTTATTCGCCCTCGGCATAAAGGGTGTACTTACCGGTACATCCATTAAACTGTTATGATTACATACCACCACATAGTTACTATCTTTTGCAAAATGTTCTTTCCCTCTTACTGTTAGCGGGCAACCAATCAGGTGGAGATAAATAAACATCCATACCCTTGATACCTGCCTGTGCCACCGGGCTTTTGCAGGATCTTCCAAAAAGAAACAGGCTGCATAAAATAATATGGCAACTAAGAGTGTGGCAATAAATAAAAGTAAAGCCCATAGGGCCCATATACGGCAGAAGATAGCACCCATAATATTTAGAGGAGCGTTAGTAGCGGGTATTTTTTTTGTTTCCTGCATTTGTGGGTACATAAAAAATGAATGATTCCCCCTTCATAGTCTTAGGGGTTTAGATTCCAGTCAATGGCTTTTAATCCCTGCATGGTCAATAATTCATTGGTCCTGCTGAAATGTTTGCACCCAAAAAAACCTTTGTCGGCACTGAAAGGAGAAGGATGCGCCGCTTTCAGTACATAATGTTTGGTTTCATCAATCAACACCTGTTTTTCCTGTGCGAACTTGCCCCATAGCAAAAAAACAACGCCTTTTTTTTCATCAGATATTTTACGGATCACTGCATCAGTAAAATCCATCCAGCCGGTTTTTGCATGGCTTGCGGGTTCATTGGCCCGTACTGTTAACACGGCATTCAATAAAAGAACACCCTGTTGTGCCCAACTGGTAAGGTTACCGGTTTTTGGGATGGGCATACCTATATCCTTATGCAGTTCTTTATAAATATTTACAAGTGAAGGTGGTGGTGCCATACCATCAGGAACCGAAAAACTAAGTCCATGTGCCTGGCCCGGCCCATGATAAGGATCCTGTCCCAGTATCACCACTTTAACTTTAGCAAATGGTGTCTGGTTAAAGGCATTAAACAATAAAGAACCCGGCGGATACACAATGGCGCCCGTAGCTTTTTCCGTTTTTAAATATGTTGCTATCTGAAGAAAATAGGTTTTTGTAAACTCATGCTTCAATACCTCTTTCCAGCTGGCGTCAATTTTTACATCCATTTTGATAGATTGCTATATGCCTGCGAATGTACGGATAATGATTTCCTATTTTACGGTTCTGGTTACTCCTTCCCCCACATAGTTTGTTTTCATCGTTATTCCCGAAAGTAGTTCATCGCCTGTCTCTGCGAGGACCGAAGCAGCCTGTGTCATGGGTTACAGCGTTTCTGAAAAAATAATAGCATTACTTATTTAATGATGGTGATACTTCCACCATATGATGGCAATTCTTTATTTAATTTGATCACATAATAATAAGCTGCCACGGGCAAATTTTTACCATCCAGTTTTCCATCCCATGGTTTATTGTAGCCGTAAGACCTGAACATCAGTCTGCCCGAACGATTAAATATCTCAACAATACATTCCGGATAATAAGCCAGCTGCGGAATAAGCCATTCATCGTTTACGCCATCCCCATTGGGTGTAAAGGCATTAGGCGGGGTTATCACAGGATCTCGGATAAGCACTTTAACAGGATGGGTAGTGGTGCATTCTGCAGCAAGCGCGCTTGACCCTTTTATAAAATAAGTACCCGATTTATCTATAAATTCCGGCATGGGAAGCGCAAGGGTAGTAAGGGTATCTTTCCAGTAAGAAAAGACGATGTCCGGATTGTTTTGTGTGAAAATTGTTTTGGCAAGATCAACCGTTGCCGGCCGATACACCGGGAAGGGATCATGTATGGTGAAGGCAGGCAAAGGCTCAACCGTTACACGAATATTTCTTGAATCTGTACATCCCACGCTATTGGAGGCCTGGATATAATAGTTGCCACTAATACTTATATTCTGTGGTGTAGCAACATAATTTAATTGCGACGCATCTGTAAAATAAGAAAAAGTCAATCCGGCTGAACTTCCGGCAGTGATGCGGCTATCGGTAAGGTTAACACCGGTAGTAACACATCCCGCGGCAGAATTGGCAACTTTCAGGTTTATTTCCTGCGGTGAAAATGTAATTTTTGTATAGATCGTATCCAGGCAACCCTGCCCGGGAAAAGGCGTAACTTCTACTGCATATACTGTATTGGCTGGTGGAACTGGATTAAAACTGAGAGTATTGCCCGTGCCAAGTACTTGGGAAAAATCTGCATTTGTCCAGCGGTAATCACTAAAACCAAATGGGGCAGTGAGGGTTGTGGATTGCACGCCGGGGCAAAATACATTTCCTGAAATAGGAGAGGAACAATTTTGATTTACGTCAATATAGGCATACCCAAAATGGCCACCTCTTGTGCAATCATTGGTCGTAAATTCCAGCCGGATTTGTTTTCCCGCATAACCCGAAAGCTTGATGGTTACCGGTGTCCATGGTTTAAAAAATACACTGTCTTTCACAAGTGATTCTTTAAAACCCGGAAGCCCGGAAGAGGCAGTGTACGAAAAAGAACTGCAACCAATGTAGGTACCATTCGTTACATCAAAAATATTGGCAGTAAATTTTGGTTGCTCCCAATCTGCATGCGCAGGGTTCTGAAATACGACTGCATAATTATAAATGATGCTGTAATTATTTTGATCGGCCGGAATGGTAAATGTATAACTTACCCGCTCTGCCTGTCTTTGGGTATTACTGTTTCCCAATTGTATGGAATAGCCGCTGCCATTGGGACAGTTCATCGGAAAACCTCCGTACAGATCAAGTATTTGTGGAAAACGGTTTTTAATCAATGTCTGCCTGCCGGAAACAGGCAACGAAGGATTTAATGAAATGGAACCATCCATTGCGCTGATAGAGCCAATGCTGCATTCCCAGTTCTGAAAGCTGCCCAGCTCAAAACCTATATTCACCGGGCAGCCACTTTGGCCGCTGGCAAACAATCTTGAAAGGATCAGAAAAAAAATGAGAACAGTTCTCTGCATATTGCTCCACTGTAAAATCAATGAAAAGGTTCCACCTTAAAGATAAACCAATACAGTGAGTAATCCTTAAGGTAAACGGTGGTAGTAAGCAGAATGATTTTGGGAAAGTGATATAGGGTCTATGGCAGGGGCTAATTAATATAGAAATTATTGTACTTACCCACCAGTGCCGCCCATCCATTTTCCTCGGTAAAGGACAGCTTTTTATCCTGTGCATAGCGCATAAGCATATCCCATTTCTGGGCAGTTTCAGATGAACTTTTCTGGAAATAGTCAGCGAAAGATTCTTTAGTAAGTTTTATTTCAAAAGCTTTTCCACCATTAAAGGAACGGTTACTGTTATCCAAAATAAAATAAGTGGCTACAAAAATACCTGAATTATCTTTTTTCAGAGATTTGGTAAGTGTTAATCTGCCATCTGCCAGGTTAGTTGTAAAACTAATCACATCACCCGTTTTCGCTACCGGTGATGGGGTTGCCGTTGAAGTGGGAGGAGTTACTGGATTTTGCGCATAAAGCGTGAAGCCTGTCAAAAAAAATATGGATACAATGTAGATTTTTTTCATATAATTTAAAATGAGTCCTGCGATTTTTAATGCGTACTGACCCGTGAAGTTACAAAAAGGGTTTATATAGTTGGTTAAAACTGAGGTAAATTTGGTTGTCTCACACTTTTTAAAATATACCTACCTGATTAATAGGTTTTTAGGCATCCTGTATAGGAGTGCTGGCAAGTTTAAATATACCATGTATCCTTCATTGCCAGTGATACATACACAGTATCTCCTTTTGTGAGATTAGCGTCAACTGATTTAATGATAATTTTTTTCCTGCCAAGCATCAACGCTACCTCATAATAACTGCCCTGAAATACGATGGAATGCACCGTTAATTTTATTCCCTCATTTTCATTGGAAACGAGTTTGAAATTTTCCGGGCGCACAAATAATGCTTTCTCATTTTCTTCCTGCCAGGCTATGTTGAAGGCAGCAGCCTGCTCGTGGTTTAATAAGTTATAACTTCCGAATAAGGCCGCGGTATATCGGGTAAGGGGATGTCTGTATATAGTAGCGGGTGATCCCTGTTGCAGGAGCTGTCCTTCTTTCATAACCAAAATTTCATCTGCCCATGAAAGTGTATCTAACGGATCATGCGAAGAGAGCATACAACTAATCTGTAGTCTGTCACCTATATCTTCTATTACAGATTTTAAAATAGTTTTATGAATCAGGTCAAGGTTTGAAAAAGGTTCATCCAGCAATAATAATTTGGGTGAACCTACCAGTAATCTTGCCAGGGCGATCCTTTGTTTTTCACCGCCTGATAACTGGTCATTTTTTCTTTGTAATAAATGATCTATACGGCAGATTGTATACAGGTTTTGCGCCTCTGTTTCTGAAAGCTTATTGGCGTATGTCAGCAATTCTTCCATGCGGTAATTGTTACGCAATGCATGATCTTGTGATAAATACGCGATGGCGGGATGACCGGGAATAAGTTTTTCATCGGGTCCTTTTACCCTGTTATCATTAAATAAAACCTTTCCTGCATCTGGCTGAAGTAAACCGGCAATAATTTTAAGGAGGGTACTTTTGCCGGAACCCGTTTCGCCGGTAAGCGAAATTTTTTGCAGCTTTTGTTGTGTGAAGCTGATTGCTTTTAATGAAAAAGAAGGGGAAAGGGTTTTATGAATGCCTGATACATTGAGTAACATAATCGATAATTTTTTTGCTGCTAACTGCCTTTATCTATGCATTCTTTGCGAGCCCTGCGGAAACGAAAGTTACGCCAGACTATTGTTTATGTGAATTTGGATATTTTTTTATTCGCGTGGTACATATCTTTAAAAAAGCAAGCTAATCTCCGGGTAGTATAGTTTAATAAATTGCCGCAATTGTTCAACAGGTATACGGTAAGACTCATAATCAGTGCTATCTGTTAATTCATTTCGCGCCAGCCACGCATCCATGGTAGTGCCATGATCGTACACAATCACTTTCCAGAAATAATCAGGTACCGGTACATCCCTCATTTTTTCATTTCCATACAGGCAGCCAGTATATACATAGATGCTATCATGCTGCGGTGCCAATTTCTTCAAAATATATTGTTCGAGCTTCTGCCAGGCATGCTCATTAAAATAGCAATACTGTGGGGCCGTGTTTGTGTAATACATACTTTCTTTGGCCGCAATAAGGTCAAAGTTGAAAGCGCTATAGGGACTTAAATGGCCTTTGTCATATACTCCGTTGTTGCGGTATTCTTTATTACTGGCTACCTGCCATCCTGGGTCCATTAATGGGTCCTGATGAAAGGCCCCCACTTTTTTGCGTTCTATTTTGATTGAAGAAGTAGCATGTGCCGTGGTTTGAATATACCAGGAAATCAATGGCGACTTCGACACCGTGTCAAATACCAGGGTATAAAAAGAATGAGGCACTTCTGTCGTATGCTGTGCCTGTGCCTGTTGCGTGGATAGTAATGCCAGTAATAAAATCCATCTACCGTTTATGCGTAGCTTTTTCATAAGATGCTTGAAGAGGCAAAGACTAGTGTAAAGATAGATGATGATCACTTTATAAAGTTGCAACTAAGAAGTCGCAGGATGTATAGATGGTATAATTCTGATAACAAAAATAAATTCAGTCTTTGTTGATGGAATTCTTTTCTTTTCAGTGTTAACTTTACAATTTATATTTTTATTCAGCAAAGGTTTCCTGTTGAGGAATGCGCTTATTCTTACAGCTTACAACCCGGGACGTTCATTAAGTTACTGAATGGTTATTTCAGAATTTAAAAAAAATTATTGCATTTACAGTGGGTCATGATACATGTTCAACAGTAACATCTATACGCATTTGGCTAATTATGTCAATCATTTTGTTATTAGTAATTTCATCTTTTATTGCTATTCGAATGGCATTATTTCCAAGATTATCCCCCATATTTTGAACATCTCTTAGAAATAAATTTTGTTCCTTACAACGCGCTAAAAAAATATCTTTTGGCGGGAATGAATCGGGTAAAAAAAATAAAAGAAAATTTGCTGTTCCGTCAACTACTTCACTAATTCCTAAGTTAAATAGTTTTTGCTTTACTTTATTACGCAATATGTGAGTCTCAGTATGCTTCTCTTCGTAATAGGCTATGTCTTTAAGCGCTGCAATGGCTGCAGCCTGTGCTGGTAAGCTAATAGCCCACGGAGGCGTAAGGTGTTTTAAAGTCTCAAGTAAATGGGGAGAGCAACACAAGTAAGCAGCCCTAACACCGCTTAATGCATAAACTTTGCTCATTGATTTGCAAATGATAACGTTTTCTGTTTTGCTAGCAAACTGCTCTAATGATTTATTTAGTCCTGCATATTCAATATATGTTTCATCTATCCATATTAAAGTTGATTGTGGTATCTGTTGCAGCATTTCAACCATTTTTTCTTTTGGAATATATACTCCTGTTGGGCTGTTGGGATTTATTAGAATTACCATATCGTAACCCTTTTTGATTTCTTGCAATAACAAATTGGTATTTACAATAAAACCATCGTCACGTTTTAGATTAAATTTAGTTATTTGGCAGTGAACAACATTTTCCAAAACATGAATATATTCACCATAACATGGATCAAGTATTAAAATTTTTGAATTTTGATTTAATAAACTTCTTAGTCCAAGAAATATTAAATTAGAAGACCCTGCAGCAGTTAAAATACAGCTGTCGTTTACTCCCCTTGTTTCAGCAATTATCTTTATTAATCCAGCTGCATGAGTTGGAGGAGATGTTGTTAATAACCAGGATAAATTATTAGTTAATGTCCTTAAAACCTCTGGAGATGGAGGGAACCATGCGTCTAAAACATCTGCATTAATTATTTGTTCAGCTCTTTGCAATGTTTGTAAATCCTCGCCTATAGCTTTGAAGAAAGATCCACCATGAAAGCAATCAGAAGGGGCAAAAAACATAAAAGGAAGTTGCCAGTCTATTTTTGCTTCTAATGACTTATACAGTCTCACTTTTTTCTGCATTGTCTTTTGTAAGTCTTCGATAGAAGCAGCAGATAATTCATAGGTTACTTTACCTGATTGTGCACTTACATTTAATAACTGAAGCCCTGCTTTGCAATACATTTTTACGAGATCTGCGCGACAAATTGCTACAATGTATTTACCTCCATGAGATTGCACCCATCGAAATGCAGCAAACATTAGCACAATCGCCAAATAATTATTGCGCTTTTCCTTTACGATAGACAATAACCGTATTTCGTACATTTTGTCATCAAAAGGATATGGAACAGCGGAACGACTAAAATATTTATCGACTGAATATTTTTTAGACGCAGGAGAAGTAATGCTAACAAAACCTATTATATGGCCATGCTGTTTTGCAACTATATAGTGATTTACTAAATCAAGGTCATCTGTTAGAAGTTCTTCTGAATTTTCGGGATGTTGTTTGAGTTCACTTGAATAAATACTGTGTCGAATTTTAAATATGATCTGTCTATCCTGTTCAGAGGATACAGCTAAAATTATTTTATTTTGAAACATGAATAAAATTTACTCTAATATAGGTCATTGTGTATATTCAAATAACTTTAATAATGGACTTTGGGGCGATGCCTTAACTTCGAAATTTATGCCAATAAATGGCCAAATAATCTTTGGGTACAATAGTATTCAAAGATAGAAGTAAAAGATCTGGTTGATTAATAGGTGTAATCTTTCATTTTTTATACTTGAGTTTTGGGTTCACGAATTCCCATTCTTTGATGTGTGCATTGTAGTGTTCTTTTATAACAATGGTTTCGAATTTTTTAATGAGTTCGGGATGTTGATCAGCGAGATCAGTAGTTTCATTTCTGTCATTCTCAAGGTTAAAGAGCATCCATTTATTTTCAGGATGTTCGCGCATATCTCTTTTCACACCTTTCCAGTTACCCATCCGTATTGCAAGCTGGCCGCCGTTTTCAGGAAATTCAAAATATAAATAAGGATGCTGTAGCTGTGCCGTGTGGTTACTAGTTAATTCGGGCAGTAAAGAAATTCCGTCGGTGTATACCGGTTTCTGTTGCGTAAGTTCAGCTAGTGTTGCCATCATATCAAACTGCACTGACACAAGCTCACTTGTTGTACCCGCTGCAATTTTTCCGGGCCATCTTGCAATCAAGGGCTCGCGTATACCTCCTTCAAACAAATCTGTTTTGGCACCACGAAGGCCACCGTTGCTGTTAAAGAAAAAACGGTTTACGCCACCCACTTCAAACGTAGCTCCATTATCGCTTGAAAAAAATATAATGGTATTATTATCCAATCCCATCTTTTTTATTTTATTGAGGATGATACCCACCTGGTCATCGAGGTAAGTGATCATGGCTGCATAAGTAGATAAAGGATATTTTGTTGATGCATATCCTTTCTGCCCAAAATAAGGGTGTTCATCAAACAGTCCAATATATTTATTTACATAATCATCTGGTGCCTGCAATGATAAGTGAGGAAGTGTATAGGGCAAATAAAGAAAAAATGGGTTCTTCGCATTCCTGTCAATAAATGCCAATGCTTTCTCGGTTAGTTTGGCCGGCGCATACTCTTTACCACGGAAATATTCGAAATCCACATCTCTTGCTCTGGCAGAATCTAATCGCCTATGAACATTGATTACCTGATTTTTTAAAGTATCCCATTTCCCGTTTTCCCAAAGATGTGTTGGATAATAATTGTGCGCCTGTTTTTGATCGAGGTAACCATAAGCATAATCAAATCCCTGCTTTTGTGGATTGCCTGTTGTGTTGGCCATACCCAATCCCCATTTGCCGATAACCGCAGTTTTGTAACCTACCTGTTTCATCAAATGGCCAATAGTAAAAGTGCCTTCGGGTAATGGCATTTGCCCGCCTTCTAAACTGTCTGCAAATTCGCCCAACTCATAATTACCATGGATATAGGTGTGGCCACCATGCCGCCCTGTTAATAACATACACCTGGCAGGTGCGCAAACCGGTGCGCTTGTATAGTGTTGTGTAAAACGTATTCCCTCTTTGGCCATCCTGTCGAGGTTGGGTGTTTTTATTTTTAGCTGGCCATAACTCCCCAGTTCGCCATAACCCATATCATCTGCATAAATATATATCACATTGGGCTTTGATTGTGCTGTTATGAATTCTGTATCAAAGATTACAGATACTAACAGCAAACAGGTAATCATTTTAATTTGATAAATGCGCATTAGGATAGAGAATTTGTAGTACTAATTTTTTAAAAGGATTTATTTGCAATTTTATTTTACTATTGAAATATGCAATTTTGATAAACTGCATTTTGTAAACTCAATGTTATCTATAATATTATTCAATTGTAAACCATGTATAACCTTCCGCTTCGATCGAAAACTTGATGTCAATTTCATAATTACGGTTCAATATATATTTTTTGATACTGCCTTCCTTTTCCTGAACGTTTGCTATAATGTTTAATCCTGTATAATACATGGGCAATTGAATGGTTCTTGTGATTTTTTCCTTTAATGGATTATACAATAATAAAAACCCTTTTGTTTTCAAGTTTGGATTTACATGCAGTATGCCATCCCAATCCCTTCCATCTGCACGGCGAAGGTGTATGATGTCTGCATTTAAAATGCCCCTGTATTTTTTATACCAGTTGATGGTATTGATCACCGTTTGTTTGGTTTGTTCATTATCATACAACCTTGGACCGCGGTAACAGGCCTGTACTCCAGCACCGTAATATTGAATCATCAGTTGTTCATAGTCTTTCAAATGTTCAGAAAGGGGTTCCAATACAGCCTCTGCATCGCCACCCTGGTACTTAGTTAGCGGAACAAACCCCCAACTCATAGAAGGTGTTTTCTCCCACAGCCCATCATAAATATTTTGCCGGTTTAATATTTTCTGCTGTGCCCTTGATAAAGAAAAATTTACTTCACGGTAACCGATCGCAATTTTATTAGTGCCATCTAAAAAATACCAGTCGGGTGCATTCACATACACCCCCCGTTCATTACACCAGTGATAGAAGCCTTTTTGCAGTTCCATTTGTTTCCATTGCGAATCATCCAAACCTGTATGGCCAGGATGTGTGGTTGAGGCACAAACATCTCCGGGATAGGGCCCATCATTTTCAAATAAATCAAATTGTGTTTGCGTGATAAAATATTTTAATTTATCCAGATAAGCTAATCCCCATTTGCTTCCCATACAGGGTGCATTGCCAAAAAAAGCCGCTGCATCCGGTTTTCCGGTTATGGGATCGATTACATCATCACTATCACTAATTTTTCTGGAACTGAAAAGCGAATACCCTCCGATAGAAATATTTTTTTTATGGGCATATTCCGATAAGCTTTTCCATTTCAAAATATTGGCTGCAGAAGTATCTTCCATATTACAATGGCTGCCAAAACTTAAGATTAATGCTTCATAACCCGTAACGGCACACTGGTCTATTGCGTGTATCACTTCATCATCATTCTTACTTACCAAATGCATGAAGATGGGATTCTCTGTTGTCCATGGCGCAACAGTTGTATACATTTTACGGATGGCGAGGCCACGCCTCTCGCGGTCATAACTGTCCATCAGCATTTCATGTGTACGTACTGAATTAAAACCACTTCCCGGTTCTACAATTACACCTGTCATTTTTTCCGGGTAAACTTCCAGTACACAGGGTGTTTCATAATTGTAATTTACCTGCGAGGTATAGGTTCTGTCGGTTTTCCAATGTGTGGTCTGGTCGCTGATATCGTAACGCATGGCATTGTTAAAAGCATAATTTGTTTCAACATATATGCCATGCTGTTTTTTCATTTGTTCGGAACTTCCCACCACTGCACTCTCTTCTTCTACTAATGCCAATACTTCATTAACCACACGGTTGATTGTGATGTTTTTTTTGCTTTTGTTTTCAACAGAAATCCATTTAACCATCAGCGGGAGGCCATCATATAATTCATAGTTCACCGATACCAAAATATTTTGTAATGTTTTTAAGCTTGATTGATAATAAAAACGGATGGTTTTACCCGTAGGCGGTTGTATGTTTATCGCCCAGTATTTTGAGACCCGGTTGAGAAAGGGTTTTAATTCGCTCACTTCATATTTGATAAATTGAAAATCACTGTCATGTGTTGTCAGATGATCAATCCATTCATTTAATACATATGCTTTTTCTGATTGCCCGTGCAACCCGCCTATATTATAATTTATTCCATCAATGATAATCAGTGCTTCTGGTTTAATGGCACGTAGTAACTGCTGGCCATTGCTTAGGTTGGTATAATCTGTACAGGCAATATTGGGCTGAATGCGAAAGGTTCTTTTTACCAGGCCATTGTTCAACACTAGGTCCTTGGAATTTTTAGTTATAGTAGCTTTTTGTGTTATAGGATGTACCAGCCAGTCTTGTTTTGTTTTCTGTGCATAAAGGGTTGTACAAAAATGGGCTGCTGTTAAAATGGGGAGTATATATTTTCTATACTTCATCAGGTAGATAGGTTTTCAATTTATAGGGAGTAGCTTCTTGCTCTGGCGGTATGCTTTTACTTTTTTTGCCACAGAATACACAGATTAGCAAAGAATTATTCTCTAATTATCTGTGACAATTTTATTAAAAGCCTGCTCCAACAAGTATTTTATACTACTAATTATTCCTTACTCAAAATACCCGCTGCTTCCTCATCCTTATATAAGCGGATTAACTCTTTTAATTGTGCTTTTAGTTTTTTTATGGGTTCTGTATATTTTGATTGACCGTATAAATTATGCATTTCTGCTTTGTCGGCTTTCATGTCAAATAATTCCCAGCTATTATGAGGGCCGTAAAAGCGGATGAGTTTGTATTGACCTGTTCGTACACCAAAATGAGGTGCTACGCGATGTGGGTCGGGATATTCATAGTAATGATAATACATCGCATCACGCCAAACAGTAGTTTGTTTTGGCTGAGAAACCAATTGTAAGAAACTTTTACCCTGCATATCGTCGGGAATTTCAGCACCTGCAATTTCTAAGAATGTGGGTGCGAAATCTATATTCACAACCATATTGTTGATGGAAGTACCTGGTTTTATTTTTCCCGGATAACGCATCACAAATGGTGTTCGCAAACTTTCCTCATACATAAAACGTTTATCAAACCAGCCATGTTCTCCCATATAAAATCCCTGGTCCGATGTATAGATCACAACCGTATTTTTTGCAAGTCCTGTTGAATCAAGATAATGAAGAATACGTCCAATATTTCTATCAAGCGATTTGGCAGTGGCAAGATAATCTTTGATATACCTTTCAAATTTCCAACGCTGTAATTTGGTACTGTCATTTTTGATCTTGTCATATTCTTCAGAAATTTTATCATAATAGTTTTTAAATGCTGCCTGTTGTTCCGGCGTAAAACGGTGGAACATGGATTTGTCGTTGTAATTGACATGTACTTTCAGGTCGTTGGTTATTCCTAATGTTTTCCTGATCATCATATCCTGCTCAGCGGCCGCTCTTCTTCCTTTGTAATCATCATGAAAATTTCCTGGCTCAGGAAAATTAACCGCATCGAATGCACCAAGGTCTTGTATATCGGGCATCCAGTTTCTATGGGTTGCTTTTTCTCCTACCACTAAAAAGAAAGGCTTGTTTGCGTCACGCCCATTTAGCCAGTCAACGGCAAAATCGCTGATGAGATTGGTTACATAGCCGTTATACCTCACAGTATCATTTTTCATGTTGATGAAATCGGGCTGGTAATAATTTCCCTGATCTGGCAATATGCGCCAGAAATCAAAACCCTGTGGCAGCGATTGTAAATGCCATTTGCCTACCCAGGCAGTTTGGTATTGCTGAGCGTGTAATAGTTTTTGTACTTGTTGCTGTGTACCGTCAAATAAACGCTTAGGGCTGTTATCTTTCAACCCATTGATATGGCTGTACTTTCCGGTTAACAAAACAGCACGGCTTGGTGCGCAGATAGAATTGGTAACAAAGGTATTTTGCAGAATGGCTCCTTCTTTGGCAATGCGGTCTATGTTCGGTGTTTGCATCATACGGCTGCCATATGCGCTGATGGTTTGCTGTGCATGGTCGTCGGAGAAAATGACGAGGATATTGGGTTTGGAGGTTTGTGCAGGTAATTGTATTGCATAAAACGCCAATCCAAAACCCAATAAAATGCGAATATTTGTTTTCATAAATTATGTTTTGAAACATAAAAATCTCTCTGCAGCTCTGTGCTTTTGTGGTTCTAAAACTTGAACCACAAAGGTACGGAGGTACGCAGCTCCACTAGCTTTTATAGTGATGATGCCTTTTCCACGTATAGAATTCAAATAAATAGGAAGTAAATTATTTTTTTTGATAAACTCTCACGTAGTCAATTAAATATTTCGTTGGCAAAAGTGTGTTTTTCAAACTGCCACCATTTTTACCACCCATTGCTAAGTTTAATAACAAATAGTGAGGTTGTCTGAATGGATTTTCTCCATTAGATTTGTTGAATATTTTATTGAGGTCAATAGAATTAAGTGAAACGCCATCTACTTCAATAGTCATTTCATTTTCATTCCACTCAAGCGTCCAAATATGAAATTGATTAGCCCATGCTTCACCACCTAGCGACTCTACTGTTTTAGTTTCGCCATCCCAGATAGCTTGGTAGCGTGTTACACTTCCAAAAGCATAATTAGCCAGAATTTTGTTGTTGTAATATTCCATAATATCTACCTCTCCATTAGAAGGCCATTCGCCCGAAACGCCCAATGTCCATATAGCAGGCCATAAACCTGTTTGTGCATCAATCTTAGCCCTTACTTCTTCAACATCTTCTACTCGCTTTTTTGATATTTCTTTAATTTCATTTCATTACTATACCCCTGTTCTTTATATCGCAAAAGCAAATCAGACAATTCTTTCACCTGTGTTGGATAATTCAGATATAGATTATTGGTTTCCAATGGGTCATTTGTAAGATCATACAATTGTCCAAGAGGTCCACCCTTAACAGGTTTTACATTTCCAGGACTGGTAAATCCGCCAGATCCCAATCCATCAATATATTTCCATCCGTTTTTCTTGATAGCCAGCATTCCGGCAGAAGAAATATAGATGATGGCATCCCTCACGGCTGTAGAAGAATGATCAGTTAGTACTTTATAAAAACTAAAACTGTCTTCTCCGAATGAACCTGCAATTGGCTCCTTAGTCATTTCTGAGAAGGTTGCCAAACAATCGATCAGGCTGACGGTATTGGAATAAACAAAGTGAGATTTGATTTTTGCGGGCCATTTAACCAGCAGTGGAATATGGTGTCCTCCGTCCCAGATATCACCCTTCTGGCCCCTTTTACCATAATTGCTTTGATGTGCGCTAACCTGTATATCTTCTTCTGCCCAGGGAGCCCCATTATCGCTTGAAAAAATAACGATGGTGTTTTGATCAATATGCAATTCAGCTAAGAGATTATTAATACAGGTGACATAATTATCAATCTGGGCGATATAATCACCATACACACCCATCATACTTTTTCCTTTGAATGTCTGATTTGGCAACCAGGGTGTGTGTGGGCCTGTTAATGGCAGATAAAGCATAAATGGCTTTTCGGGTTGATGCTTAACCTGATCTCTGATGAACGACATTCCTTGATTGACAAGGGTGTCCAGACAATCTTCCATTTTAAATGACTTTGACATCTCCCCATTTCGCCACCAAACCCCTCTTTCCCAATAAACATCATCATCACTTGTATGCTTCCGGTCCCAGGCATACGTTGTATTGACTTGCTTGTGGGGGTAGGCATCTGCAGTAAGTATTATCTCAGTATCAATAACTTTATTATTCTTTACAAATACATAAGGCGGCATGTCTAGCGAAGCTGGTAAAATATAGGAATAATCAAAGCCCAGTGAATTCGGTCCTCCACTTACATTTTGTGAAAAGTTAGTATTGGTGACTGTTTTGTTGGTCTGGTTTGGAATCTGAGGTTTATTGTTATCATTTAATTTCCAGTTTAGTCCCAAATGCCATTTTCCGATACAGGCGGTTGTATAGCCTGCTCTTTGCATCAAAGACCCAATGGTTTCTCTACCCGGTTCAATCAAAGCTGGCAAATACCCCAGGAATTCCTGATGTTTTGGTAGCCTGAAATAATACCTGCCCGTTAGCAGACCATAACGGGAGGGTATACAAACTGCCCCACCTGAATGAGCATCAGTAAATACGATGCTGGATTGAGACATTTTATCAATACCCGGTGTTTTTGTTCTTGCAGAGGGATTATTGGATGAAACATCACCAAAGCCCATATCATCAGCTAAAATAATTACCACATTGGGATGTGATTTAATTTGGGCAATTGCTGGATGGAGATTTAGCTGTAAAACTCCTATCAGGAAAACTAACTTTACCATCATTTTCTTATATTTTAATCAAACAAACCGTTTACTTTCAGCTAAAATTAAAAGTACGCATTCCCTCCAATTAAGAAAACTGAAAATCATTATTTTAAACAAATGCCAAAGCATTCCGTCAGCTGTAACAAAAGATTGAATTTGCAATGTTGATCATTGGCTATTGTCTCAATCCCCAATTGAACAATGGTAGGGGCGTGGGTGCTAAAAGAAATTAATGAGCAACAGGCTGGAATGATTTCATCAGGATCTTCAGGATATTTTTTACTGGTACAGTGCTCAAAAGAAAAAAACGGGGGAGGCTTTAAGAAAGATTCATACGTGTATTATGTAGCTGCTAATAACGTGATGCTTCAAGTCTTACTATATGTACTAGCGGAACTGTATTCTACTGTGAAGCCGGATGTTTCTGTAGATGCGATTCGGGAAAAATTAAAAGAGGCTGTGGACGTTAAGTTACTTGGATTAGCTTCTTCAAATGATGAAGTTTAGATTTCCTTTTTTTCGTAATACCATTCGAGAATTGTGAATTATAAATATGCTGATTGGCTAAAAAAAATTCCTTACTTGATACATGGATTCGAACCTATGACCTATAAATTTGTGGAACATTTGTGACACAAAACTGGCGAGTTGATATAAAAATTAATCAAATTCGGGGGGGCTATAAAATAATATGTTGTTGATTATCAGTCAACAACATATTATTTTAAATATGAAAGTGAACCGGATTGGATTCGAACCAATGACCCCAAGCTTAGAAGGTTTGTGCTCTATCCAGCTGAGCTACCGGTCCATAAATGAGCCGCAAATTAACGGAAAAAAGGGGAGGGAACCAAGCTTCATTTTTTCCATCCCTGCTTTTCAACACGAATTGAACCGGGGCTTACCCAAATCTCTTTACTTTGCGCCAAACGATTGCTGCATGAGTTATAATTATCTTCCACTCGACCGTAAATGGCTACACTTTACCCAGGTTAAGAACTTACTGGATTACGACCAGTTGGTTTCTATCACCTTCGACGCACACGAAAGAATACTAGCCTGCCGTGCTTACCTTGATAAAAAAATGGATGACAAAGACAGCCTGATCTATGGTATCAATACCGGTTTTGGTTTCCTGCAGGATGTAAAGATCGATGCCAGCCAGATAGAACAATTACAATACAACCTGCTTGTGTCGCATGCCTGCGGACTGGGCGAAGAAGTGCCGAAAGATATTGTGAAACTGATGCTGATGTTAAAAATTAAATCCCTCAGCTATGGTAACAGCGGTGTGCAGATTGATACCGTAATCCGGTTAATGTATATGTATAACCACAATGTATTACCGGTTATTTATACACAAGGATCGTTGGGTGCGTCTGGTGATCTTGCGCCTTTGAGCCATCTCAGTCTTCCCTTGATAGGTTTGGGAGAAGTGTACCATAACGGAAAGAAAATGAAGGCATCTGAAGCCATGCAAAAAATGGGATGGCAACCTATACACCTGCAAAGCAAAGAAGGTCTGGCCCTGATTAATGGCACACAGTTCATGAGCGCCTATGGGTTGTACTGTCTTAAAAAAGCAGAACATCTTTTACAAATGGCCGATTTGATTGCGGCCCTGTCCTTTGATGCATTCAATTGTTCCGCCGAACCGCTTGACCCACATATTCATTCTTTGCGTGCACATAAAGGACAGGTTCATACAGCTGCTGCTATGCTTACTCATCTCGCCGGCAGCCCTCTTGCTAAACAATCGAAATCACAGGTGCAGGATCCTTATTCTTTCCGTTGTATACCACAGGTGCATGGGGCAAGTAAAGATGCATTTGATCATATATTAGAGGTATTTCTGCGCGAGATTAATTCTGTTACGGATAACCCGAATATTTTTCCTGAAGATGACCTTGTATTGAGTGGCGGTAATTTTCATGGACAGCCGCTTGCATTAGTACTTGATTATTTTGCCATAGCCATGAGTGAAATGGCCAATATTTCAGAAAGACGTATTTATCAACTCATCAGCGGGCAACGCGGCCTGCCTTTATTCCTGGTAAAGGATGCGGGTCTCAATTCCGGATTTATGATACCGCAATACACCGCTGCGGGAATCGTTAGTGAAAATAAACAATTGTGTACACCTGCATCTGTAGACAGTATTTCCTCTTCTAATAACCAGGAAGACCATGTTAGCATGGGCGCCAATGCAGCTACCAAATGCCTGCGGGTAATTAATAATGTAGAAAAAGTGCTGGCGATTGAATTATTGAGTGCCGCACAGGCATTAGATTTCAGACGACCCATGCAAAGCTCGCCGGCGGTGGAACAATTAATGGAATCATTCAGAAAAAAAGTAAGTTTTAATGTAGCGGACCGCTTACTGCATGATGATATGATGGAAGCGATTGATTTTGTAGGGAAATATGCGATAGTGAGTGGTGAGTAGTGAGTGAGCAGTGGTGAATGATGATTGATGAGTTGTTAATGGATGAGCAATGAGAATAGTTTACACCAGCGCCTACTCACTGCTCACCACTGCCCACTCACTATTCACCTTCCTATCCCTTATCTTTACCCACTTAGAAAAGAAAAAGAATGAGCGAAGAAAAGAGCCTGAATTTTATTGAAGAGATCGTTGAAGAAGATCTGAATACCGGCAAATATACATCCATCGTAACCCGCTTTCCGCCAGAGCCGAATGGGTATCTCCATATTGGTCACGCAAAAAGTATTTGCCTCAATTTTGGCCTGGCTAAAAAATACGGAGGCACTACCAACCTTCGTTTTGATGATACCAATCCTGTAACGGAAGATACCGAGTATGTTGACAGTATTAAAGAGGATGTTAAATGGCTGGGATTTTCCTGGGCCAATGAATTTTACGCATCCGATTATTTCGAACAGCTATATGTTTTTGCCCTACAACTGATTGAAAAAGGGTTGGCCTATGTGGATGATAGCACCAGTGATGAAATTGCCGAACAAAAAGGAACGCCTGTATCTGCCGGAAGAAGAAATGAATATGGCGAAAGAACTGTTGACGAAAATCTGCGGTTGTTTAAAGATATGCGCGACGGTAAATATCCTGATGGTTCTAAAGTATTGCGTGCAAAGATTGATATGGCATCACCAAATATGTTATTACGCGATCCTATTCTCTATCGCATTAAACATGCCCACCATCACCGCACAGGCGATGCCTGGTGCATTTACCCGATGTATGATTTTGCACATGGACAAAGCGATGCTATTGAAAACATCACACATTCAATTTGTACCCTTGAATTTATTCCGCATCGTGATTTGTACAACTGGTGTATTGAAAACTTAGGCATATTTCCATCCCATCAATATGAATTTGCCAGGCTCAATATGACTTACACCATTATGAGCAAACGTAAACTGTTGCAACTGGTTAATGAAAATCATGTAAACGGATGGGATGATCCACGTATGTCAACTATCAGTGGCATGCGCAGGCGTGGCTATACCGCAGAAGCGATCCGTGAATTTTGTGAAAGGATTGGCGTGGCTAAACGGGAGAACCTGATTGATGTGAGCTTACTGGAATTTTGTGTACGCGAACACCTCAACAGGATTGCCTTAAGAAGAATGGTGGTGTTTGATCCTTTAAAACTGGTGATTACGAATTATACAAAAGAACCTGAATTATTACCCAGCGAAAACAATCCTGAAAACCATGAAGCGGGTCATCGCGATATTCCATTCAGTGGTGAACTGTATATTGAAAGAGAGGATTTTATGGAAGTAGCGCCAAAAAAATATTTCCGGCTCGCACCCGGGCAGATGGTTCGTTTGAAAAGTGCTTATATCATCAAATGTGAAGAAGTGATAAAGGATGATGAAGGAAATATAACAGAAGTACGATGCACCTATATTCCTGAAAGCCGAAGCGGTTCTGATACATCTGGTATTAATGTAAAAGGCACGCTGCATTGGGTAAGCGTGGCACATGCCGTACCTGCTGAAGTGCGTTTATATGATCGTTTATTTAAGGTAGAAGACGTAGCTAATGCTGAAGGTGATTTTACGGATCATATCAATCCAGACTCTTTACAGGTGATAACGAATGCCTTCGCTGAACCGGCGCTAAAAAATGACAAGGATAACAACCATTATCAATTTATACGGAAGGGTTATTTTAGCATTGACAGGGATAGTACTCATGATAAGCTGGTTTTTAACAGAACGGTTACCCTGAAAGATGCCTGGGCAAAGGAAGTTAAGAAGACGGGATAAACAAAAGTCAACATAATTGAATGAATTGTTTTTAATGCAGCAGCCTTACTGCTGCATATTATTGTATTGAAATGACTATGCTGGAAAAATTTCAAACTAATTGGCGCAGGCAGTTCCGTCATTTGTCGCCTGGCAATTGCCAACTGCTGCTTGCGGTTAGTGGTGGCGTTGATAGTGTGGTTATGGTTGACCTGGTAACCAAAGCGGGCTTTGATGTGATTATTGCCCATGCCAATTTTCAATTGCGTGGAGAAGAGAGTGAACGTGATGAAAAATTTGTACGGTCACTGGCAGAGAAATACGCAAAAGAAATATTCGTAAAACGTTTTGATACCAGAGAACACTCGGTAAAACATAAAGTTTCCATACAGGAGGCTGCGCGTGCATTAAGATATGAATGGTTCCATGAAATCATTGATAACCGGAATAGGAATCTTGCGAAGGAAGAAAAATCCAGCAGCTACATTCTAACAGCGCATCATGCAGATGATAATATAGAAACCCTCCTCATGCATTTTTTTCGCGGAACGGGTATTCAGGGACTTACGGGTATACAGTCAATGCAGGAAGACGGTGTATTATTGAGACCCATGCTGCATTTTAAAAAGCAGGAACTGGTTGACTATGCCGATGCCAACGGGTTGAATTATGTGGAAGATTCATCAAATGCATCAGACAAATACACGCGTAATTTTTTTCGTAATAGTTTGTTGCCACAGATCAGAGAGGTATTTCCACAGGTGGATGAAAATCTGTTACATAATATTGAACGTTTTACAGAAACAGCAGAACTCTACCACCAATCAGTAGCGTTGCATTTGAAAAAATTGCTGGAGCCCAAAGGCAGCGAAATGCATATACCTGTGCTGAAATGGAAAAAAGTTAATCCTCTTCATACCATCACCTGGGAATTAATTAAACGGTATGGATTTACCGCTGCACAAACCCCGGAAGTGATCAAATTACTGGATGCTGACAATGCCAGTTATATTGCTTCCTCCACGCACCGCATTATCCGTAACCGGAGTTGGATGATCATTTCCCCCCTGGCAACCGATACCGCGCAACATATTGTTATTGAACAGGGCGATAAAAAAATACTTTTTGAAAAGGGCAATCTGCAAATAAAAGAATCAAAAAATAAGCAAACGGAAATTAAAGATCATTCTTCGGAAGCTATTTTAGATCTGGATGAAATAAACTATCCCTTGTTGCTGCGTAAATGGAAACAGGGCGATTATTTTTATCCGCTGGGTATGCAGAAAAAGAAAAAACTCAGTCGTTTTTTGATCGATCAGAAATTATCTAAAACGGATAAAGAAAAAGTATGGGTACTGGAAAGTAATAAAAAAATAATCTGGGTTATCGGCTACCGTATTGATAACCGTGTGAGGGTTACAGATCACACAAAAAATCTATTGCAAATCTCTTACCTGAAATAACCTGACACTTCTGTCATAAAATTCTCTAGGGGCCTGTAACTACTCATAAACTGGCAGGTAATAATAAAATACACAACCCCAAATAGCGCTCCCCAGATATGTGCAGAATG
>JBBRHM010000052.1:0-22069 GCA_038222655.1 Chitinophagales bacterium
CAGACTCAGCTCGCTGCTGCCGCTGAAACCTTTTGCGCTATTGAGGTCAGAGCTGGTGATATCATAACTTAATCCCATTTGGTAGCTTGATGAACGCAATCCGATATACGGATATACGGCATCTTTTACCCGCAGCCATCCGCCCAGGTACAGGTGTAAATCCGACTCACCTAATCCTAATCCATACGCACCACCGATAACCACTTCATTCGCACCGGCCTGTTGCATGATATGGGCGCTCATAAAAAAATAATCCCTCTCCCCCGCAACTAAGTTAGCTCCTGCATGTAAGCTGTAACGCCGCTGCAGTGAATTATTGTTTCCGCTGAAGAAAGAAAGTTTTGGGCGAAGAAGATGGTATATGCTTGCGCCAATGGTAAACTGGTTATCATTTTCATCACCATAATTATATATGACACCGGCATTCATATCTGTATAAGAAACTGATCGGTTATTCGCCGCTTCACCACTGGGTATACTCAGGTCGAAGCCACCATTACTGTATTGGTTGCTAAAAGATATCCTGCTAAAATCAACAGTGTTGCGTGCAAAACCTGCCTGCACACCAATGCCGATACTCTGGTTACCATCACTATCCAACCCTTTATGAAAGGCGGTTGATACTAAAATATAATTATTCTTAAATATTCCTCCCGCCGATTGGTCGTATAATGCCAGTAACCCCAGTCCCCACCTGTCATTGGTGCCGATATTTTTTTTCATGATCTTAGTATCCAGTGAAACGGTACCCGTAGTATAGGGATCGCTGATATTTGCCCATTGATTTCTGATATTAAAAGCGAGCCTTTGCGTACCATCGAAATAACCAGTGAAGGCAGGATTGAACGTCAACGGCGAACTGAAATATTGCGAGAAATGCGGGTCCTGTGCATGCAAGGTTTGCTGCAACAGGCAGCTACAGGAGAAGTAAAAAACAATATAGATACAAATTCTGCGCATGAATATTTTTATTCTGTAAGCGGTCGGGTTCTATAGCGACCTGATGCTAATGGATGTTGAACGTTACCTGATCAACAAAACATTTCCACTCCTTTTAATCGTATTCCCGTTTACATCCACAGCTTCAGCAATCCATACGTAGGTGCCGGGAGGCTGGTCAGTTCCATTAAACTTTCCTGTCCATCCATTAGCAGGCGCAGCGTCATTTGTTTGAAATACGAGATTGCCCCAACGATTAAATATTTTGAAATAAGACAATCTGCCAATACCTACAAGTATCGGGTATAGCTTGTCGTTCTGTCCATCACCATTCGGCGTAAAGCCCTGCGGCAAAAAGATCTCAGCACTGTTAATCAATTTTACCTGAACTGTATCTGTGGTAATACATCCTGCAGTTGATGTGATGGATACCGTATAGATTTTATTCTCACTAACCGTAGCAACAGGTGATGGTATAGTAGCACTGCTCAGGCCGGTATTAGGTTGCCACAGGTATTGAATACCAAAAGTTCTTGCCTGTAATGTAACAGTCGTGCCTGCAAAAGCATTAACAGACGCATAAGCAATGCCGGGTAGCGGTTGCTCGATAGTAAGGACCATTGTTTTGCTGTCGGTTAAATTATTGCATTGAATATTATTAGCAATTAGCTTGATATTATAGGTACCTGGTTTAGTGTACAGGTGTAATGGCGAGATACCATTAGAGGATGCGCCATCCCCAAAATCCCATAACCATGATATGCCACCCGAGTTAGCAAATACAGAAAGGTTGGTAAAAGTTATTTGCGTACCCACACATTTGCTGTCAGGTGTAAATGACAGTACTGATTTTGACAACAGGTAAAGCCGTATGCTGTTGCCTGCAAATGCAACGCATCCTTCATTACTTGTAAACTGAACCGTATAAGTACCTGCTTTTACTGCTGTATAGTTGGCGTTTGTAGCTCCTGCAATCATCTGCTGGTCTGCATACCACTGGTATTGACCAGACACTGATGCGGTAAGCAATACGGATGAACCTTCACATATATAATTTACCGTAGGTGTTTGTACAATGCCATTGGGTAACGGGTTGATAATAACGCTAACAGGTTTTACAGCGGCACATCCTGTAGTGGAAAGCAGGCCTTTAATAAAATAGGTACCACTCGTGTTAACGGCAGTTTCATTTATAAGCGGTATGGTTGCCGCCGCATTTGTCCATCGCGTAAAAGCCAGTCCTGCTGTACTGTTTAGCGTAATTATGTTTTGGGTTAGGTCAATTGTTCCGGGCGTACAAACTGCAGCCGGATTATTAATTACTACAGAAGGTGGCGGGTTAATGGTTACGGAAACAGGTAAAATAGCTGCGCATCCAGTTGCTAAAGATCCTTTAATATAATAGGTGCCGCTAACGGCAACGGCATTGTCATTTGCAAGCGGAAGGGTTGCGACTGCATTTGTCCATCGGGTAAAAGTCAAGCCTGCATCGCTGCCTGCAGTAATTGCATTGGCGGTAAGATTAATAGTAGCCGGGGCACAAACAACTGCCGGTGTATTGATAACGACAACTGGCTGCGGGTTAATAGAAACCACTACCGCTTTGGAAACGGCACAGCCGGTAGCAATTGCGGTTCCTTTAATATAATACGTACCAGAGGTATTTACTGCCGAGGGAGCGCTAAGGATATTGGTATTGGCGCTATTGGTAAAATAAGTAAATGTTTGTGCGAGTGTGCTGCCGGCAGTGACGGCTGAAAGTGTGAGATCAACTATTCCGGGGGCGCAGATGGGTGAAGGGGTGATGATAGTGACAACAGGCAAGGGATTTATAGTAATATTAGTAGTTGCAGAAGAGGATGAACAACCACTGCCATTCGTTACTGTTACACTATAACTCCCGGCACTATTAACGCTGATCGATTGTGTAGTCGCTCCCGTACTCCATAGATTACCCGTAGCAGAACTTGATGTTAAGGTACTTGAACCTCCATTGCAGAATGAGGTAACACCCGATATCGTAGGTACAACCGGTAATGCATTTATCGTAACATTGGTATTGGTTGAAGATGCAGAACAACTGTTGCCATTCGTTACTGTTACACTATAACTCCCGGCACTATTAACGGTGATCGATTGTGTAGTCGCTCCCGTACTCCATAGATTACCCGTAACAGAACTTGATGTTAAGGTAGTTGAACCTCCAGTACAGAATGAGGTAGCGCCTGATATGGTAGGAACTGCTGGCAATGAATTTACCGTAACATTGGTATTGGTTGAAGATGCAGAACAATTGTTGCCATTGGTTACTGTTACACTATAACTCCCGGCACTATTAACGCTGATCGATTGTGTAGTCGCTCCCGTACTCCATAGATTACCCGTAGCAGAACTTGATGTTAAGGTACTTGAACCCCCATTGCAGAATGAGGTAACACCCGATATCGTAGGTACAACCGGTAATGCATTTATCGTAACATTGGTATTGGTTGAAGATGCAGAACAACTGTTGCCATTTGTTACTGTTACACTATAACTCCCGGCACTATTAACGGTGATCGATTGTGTAGTCGCTCCCGTACTCCATAGATTACCCGTAGCAGAACTTGATGTTAAGGTACTTGAACCCCCATTGCAGAATGAGGTAATACCCGATATCGTAGGTACAACCGGTAATGCATTTATTTTAACCGCTGAAACATTTGAAGTTGTGCATCCTGTTGTTGATATAGTAGCAATTAAAGTTCCAGTAAAAGTTCCGGAATTTGCCGCTGCAGGGACAGAAACGGACAAACTATTTGGTGTTGCGGGAAGCATTGCATCTTGTACATCTTGAAATCCTTCTGTAATAGCCGCTTGACTCCAAATTATAGAATATTTATCGGGGGAAAAATTCGTTGTGTATGCCACAGAAAATGAAGTGGCTTTCTGGCATACTTCTGGAAGAGCTAATATTGTAGGAGTAAAAACTGGATCTGTAAATGATGCGTAAACTGAAACTTTAATTATGTTACTAAAAGCAACAGACAATCCACTTGTTGCTTTTCTTCGATAATATGTATCTCCCGCAACTGACCCTTCTGTAAAGCCTTGGGTAGATGCAAGACTTCCTGTGACACCTGAGGAAAAGTCTGAAACAGTCGACTTTTGCCACTCTACAACAATACCCGAACCTGTTGCGTGCCTTAAAGATGTAAATGCAGAAGGCGTACCTCCGGAAGTAATACATTGACTCTTCCCGATAACACCCGCACTAACCTGTGCACCTGACCAAAACGGCAATGCGATACCCATTACCATTATCAGAAAAACAATCTGCCATTTTTTGAGTAGAAGACTAAAATGATTCGTTGATAACGCCATAATCTTGTCATTACCCTCTATACAAGAACGTAGGAAAATACCGTTTTCAATATACTGAAGCCTGTTCATCTGGAGAATATGGATAGGTAATTTACTTCATTAACCCGGACTATTATTATAGCTCTTTCATCCGAAAGACTATATCAGCAAGTACGTAAAAGACCAGCCTTACGTTTCTTTAGATGCTTATGTTGAATAAGATTCTTCCGGCCTTGCCTTCGTTCATGCGGCTTTTTTCACTATTCATCCTGTTTTCATGGCAGTATTTGTTTAGTTTTCCTATTTTCGTCCTGCAAAGCCGTTATACAAAACAGCCTGCCCAAATATTACGCCGATGAACATCTAAGCAGCGCTTAGACTCTTTCAGTTTAAGCTCGAATTCTCCGCCCATCGACTCCCTAAACGGGATTGGTGTTTCTATTTTATTTATTTTAATCTTATTCAAGCAATGACTACTTATACAAATCATAAGAGCAAGAAATCTATCTGGACATACCTCAAAGAATCCCTCAACAGCGAGCACCAGGATTTTACCACGGGCAGCATTCGCAAAGCCATTTTTATGCTGGCCGTTCCCATGATACTCGAAATGTGCATGGAATCGGTATTTGCCGTGGTTGATATTTTTTTTGTGGGCAAACTGGGACCGCGTGCAGCAGCGACGGTGGGTCTTACAGAATCTTTTTTAACCATCGTTTATTCTGTAGCCATCGGGTTAAGCATGGCAGCCACCGCCATGGTAGCACGCCGCGTAGGTGAAAAAAATCCTGATGGTGCCGCCAAAGCAGGGGCACAGGCTCTCTTGCTTTCTTTTATTGTTACCCTGCTCATTAGCATCACAGGTTTATTTTTTGCAGACAATATACTCGGCCTTATGGGTGGCGATGCAGAACTCATTACCATGGGTACCACCTATACACGAATCATGTTAACCGGTAACGTGGTCATCATGCTGCTGTTTCTCATTAACGGAATTTTTCGCGGCGCGGGCGATGCAACCATTGCCATGCGCAGTTTATGGCTGGCCAATATCTGTAACATTATTCTCTGTCCCATTTTAATTCATCGTTACGGATTACCTGGCGCAGCCATGGCCACAACTACCGGCAGGGGAATTGGTGTTTGCTACCAGGTATACCATCTGTTTAAAGGAAAAGGCGTTATTAAAATTCACCTGCGGCATTTTGTACCGGATACCGTTTTATTAAAATCCATTTTCAGTATTGCCTCCACCGGTACTTTACAGTTTTTAATCGGGTCGGCCAGCTGGATAGCGATGGCGCGCCTGATAGCTGGCTTTGGCAGCAATGCCATTGCAGGTTATACCATCGCCATCCGTTTACTTATCTTTTTTATTATGCCCGCATGGGGACTGAGTAATGCCGCCGCAACATTGGTAGGACAAAACCTCGGCGCTAAACAACCCGAACGTGCAGAACAATCTGTGTGGAAAACCGCCAGGTATAATGCTATTTTCATGGCCATCGTATCGTTATTGTTTATTACGTCGGCAGAATTTTTTGTGCGGCTGTTGAACTCCGATCCTGCCGTAATAAAAACAGCCGTAAGCGCTTTGCGCATTGTAAGTCTGGGTTATATTTTTTATGGTGTGGGTATGGTAATGATCAATGCATTTAACGGAGCAGGCGACAGTAAAACGCCCACCTGGATTAACCTGTTCTGGTTTTGGGTGTTTCAGATACCGCTGGCCTATTTACTGGCAGAAGGATTTCATATGGGGCCCAACGGTGTGTTTACATCAATCGTAGTTACAGAAGCCTGTATTACGGTAACCAGTGTACTCATTTTCAGAAAGGGAAAGTGGAAGCTGGTGAAAATTTAGGGCAGGTAAGAAGCAGTTTGAGTTATTATGATAAAGTAAGTAAAGAAGCATTTTTCGCCACAGATACACAGATTTTCACAGATTTTTTCTCTGCTAATCTGTGTATCTGTGGCAATGGGTTTAAAATACAATTACCCCAAATAGCTATTAAGTGTTAAAAATACCTCCCTCAAAACCATCCCCGCTTTCTGAAAGAAACAATCATCCACACCGGGATGATAAGCATTAATCCAATGGCAATAAAAAATCCGTATTGATTGTGGATATAAGGGATCCTGTCGAAGTTCATACCGAAAATTCCGCCAATTACTGTGGCAGGAGCGAGTAAACAGGTTACAACAGCCATTACTTTCATCACTTCATTCATCTTCAGATTTACGTTACTAAGGTAGAGATCCTGTAAGTTCATCATCATGTCGCGGTAGTTCTCTGCTAATTCATTAGCCTGTAAAATATGGTCATAAATATCTTTAAAATATTTGGTCGTTCTTTCTTCGAGCAGATCACTATCGCTGCGAATAAAGCCGTTCACCAAATCGCGAACAGGACTCACGTTCCGTTTGAGTACGATCAGTTCTTTCCGCAGGTTATTGATCTCTGCGAGTGAGCGTGTATTGCTGCTGCGTATAATTTTTTCTTCCAGCATTTCAATACGCTCACCCAGTTTTTCCATCACCACATAATAATGATCAACGATCATATCAAGCAGGGTATAACACAAATAATCAGCGCCTGCCTGCCGCAGCCGGCTGTTGGCTGCGCGTAATTTTTCGCGAATAGGATCAAACACATCCCTGTTTGCATCTTCCTGGAAAGAAAGTACAAAGCCCTTACCCAATATGATACTGATCTGCTCTGTTTCTACAGCGCCAATGGTATCATTAAAGTATAACATATTAAGCAGGCAGTAGAGAACGGGCTCCATCTCATCCATCTTTGGCCGCTGACCAATACTCATAATATCTTCAATGATCAGGTAATGTATTCCAAAACGATTGCAGATGCCTTCTACATCTGCCTTGCGGATACCATCTATATTGATCCAGGAAATATGACCGTTATCCCGGTAAGGAAATAAATCAGTAATCGCCTCCAGGCTTTTTTCTTCAAAATGCTGTGGGGAGTAATCGAATACTTTTATATGAATTTCAGCTGCCTCTTCACGGTGGGGCGCTATGGTAGGGTTTACCTGGAAAATATCTCTTGTCCGTTTGGTATTAAACAGTGGCAAGGGATTCAAATATTTCAGGTATTTATTCTGTGGCATAGTTAAAGTTACGAATTAGAAGTAAATACTCATTGAGTCCCCCGCGTTACCTGGTGTATCCCTGAAATACAAGCTATCAATACAGTGCATCGAAAAGACAGCAAAGGAACGAACCGTTCGCAGGAATATGAAATAGCAAAACGAAAACTATGATCGTTGATTTTGCCCTAATTTTATCCTATGCCCCTTCTTCCCAAGCCAATGTATCAGCCTTCTCCCTGGCAGTTTAATGCGCATATACAAACCATTTATCCCAGCCTTTTACGCAAAGTAAAATTCCGTTACCAGCAACGCGAAAGACTGGAACTACCGGATGGTGATTTTGTTGATCTTGACTGGAAGCGCTGCTCTCCGGCAAGTAAAAAGTTGGTGATCATTACACATGGGCTGGAAGGCGATTCGCACCGTCATTATGTATTGGGTATGGCAAAACTGTTTTCTGAAAATGGATATGATGCATTGGGATGGAACTGCAGAAGCTGTAGCGGCGAGCTTAACCGTTTAGTTCATTTTTATCATCATGGAGATACCGGTGATCTGCGTTTAGTAATTGATCATACGATACAAAAATATGGGTATGAAGAAATCATTCTGGTGGGTTTTAGCATGGGCGGTAGTTTAACCCTGCGTATTCTTGGCGAAAGCCCGCAAACAGTACCAACGCAAATTAAAAAAGCGATTGCGTTTTCTGTGCCCTGTGATTTACTTGCCGGTGTAAAAGCATTATCGAAACGAAGCAATACCATATATGCCAACCGCTTCCTTAAAAAATTAGGTGAAAAAATAAAACAAAAAGAAAAATTATTTCCCGGTAAGATTAGTTATAAAGGCTATACAAACATCCGCGACTTTAGAGAATTTGATAACCTATACTCAGCACCGCTGCATGGTTTTAAAGATGGGAATGACTTTTATGCTAAGGCAAGTGTACAATCATTTTTAAAACATATCCGTGTTCCGGCCTTATTGGTGCAGGCACTGAATGATCCTTTTTTAACGGAAGAATGTATTCCTTACGATGATGCCTTGGCCAATGATTTTTTATTTCTCGAAACCCCTGATCATGGCGGCCATTGCGGTTTTACACTTCCGGGTAATGAATTTTCATGGGCCGAATTGAGGGCGCTGGATTTTGCACGCGATGGAGGCGGTGAGCTAAATGATGTGTAGCAACCCGACCCTTATCGGGTAAGATAGGCCACCATCATCCGTATCTCCCCATAACTGATACTTGCAGGAAGGTTGTCTTTTAAAATTTTGAAACTCAGCGATCCATATTTTGTTATGGCTTCTTCTATCATTTCCTGTTTATCCCGGTTAACAAATTCATGTATCTCGAGTTCTCCGGTACTAACATAATAACTCAGGTGTGTTTCAACAGTAGTAACTGCTAACTGTCTGGCAGCCGAAATTTCTGTAACAGATCTTCCATCACGATACATTTCATAACTGGCCCGTTTGGTTCCCGTTGCCCGCTCTTTTACAACCGTTGTGCTTTTTGTTCTCTTGGGTTGTTTTAATTGTATTAATGAAGCAAGACCATGTTCGTTGCAGTAGTCCTGTATCATTTCAAGAAAAGATGCACCATACTTTTCAATCTTAAACGCGCCAAATCCGGAAATATGGGGTAGTTCATTTTTTGTTGCAGGCAGGTAAGTAGCGAGGTCAAGCAAACTGCTATCACTTAATATTAGATAGGCTGGTACATTTTCTTCATGGGCAATTTTGTTGCGCAGTTTCTTCAGATTTTCAAACAATTCCTTTTCATAGGCATGTTGCTGGTAAATAACCGGCTCTTTGGTAATAGTAACCTGAACAGGTGCAGAGGCATACACTTTTTCTCCCGTAAAAAGAACCCCGTTACTTTTTTCTGTTAACTTCAAAACAGGATATTCATTACCGCTCTGCTGCAGGTAATTATAATGCAGCAACTCTTTTATATAGTGCATCCATTCTTCTTTAGGTTTGTCTTTGCCAATGCCATACACAGACAACAGCTTGTGTTCCTCGCGAATTTTTTCACTGTTACTTCCCTTTAAAATATCTACAACATAGCGCATACCAAAACCCTGCTTAAGCCTGTAAACCGCACTCAGTATTTTTTGGGCAATGATAGTGCTGTCCTGCAATTCAGGTTTGTCTAAACAGGTATCGCAGCTACCGCAATAGTCCGAGGTTGTTTCACCAAAATAAGTAAGCAGGTATTTCCGGCGACAGGATCTTGTTTCACAGAACTGTACCATCTGGTCCAGTTTCTTCAGTAAGATCTTTGTTTGTTCCGGATTATTTTCTACCTGAGCAAAACTGCGCAGCTTAATCACATCACCGGCACCATAAAATAATACTGCTTCGCTGGGTAGTCCATCGCGGCCCGCCCTTCCGGTTTCCTGGTAGTACCCTTCTATGTTTTTAGGAAGATCAGCATGCACTACAAAACGAACATTGCTTTTATTAATGCCCATACCAAAAGCAATGGTAGCCACCATTATGCGGATATCATCTTTCAGAAACTGATCCTGGCGCTCATCGCGAATATTTTTTTCCAGTCCGGCATGATAGGCGGCGGCGCTGAATCCATCCGCACATAAATCTTCTGCCAGTCTTTCCGTAGCCGCCCTGCTTAAACAATAAATTATACCGCTATCATCTTTGTGTTCTTCGAGGTATGCGGTAAGTGTATCGTAATAGCCTTTTTTGGGCCTTACATAATAATAAATATTAGGACGGTTAAAACTATTTTCAAAAACACGGTAAGAAGTAAGCTGCAGTTGCTGGATGATATCCTTTTTTGTCAGATCATCTGCCGTTGCCGTAAGTGCAATTAAGGGTATTCCGGGAAATACTTCTTTGAGCTGGCTTAATACGCGGTACTCTTTTCTGAAATCATGTCCCCACTGGCTAATGCAATGCGCTTCATCAATAGCAAATAAAGAAACCTGTATCTCCTGAAGAAACCGTAGAAATTGTATTTCGCCACCTACCAGTCGTTCCGGAGCCACATACAATAATTTCAATTCATTCTTACGCAGCTGCTGCATAATAAAAGATTGTTCGCTACTGCTTTGCGTGCTGTTGAGAAAAGCGGCTTTTACACCACTTAACACCAATGCATCTACCTGGTCTTTCATCAACGCAATCAGCGGACTCACAACTATCGTTACGCCGGATAAACATAATGCCGGTACCTGGTAACATAAACTTTTACCGCCGCCTGTTGGCATAAGTACTACGGCATCTTTCCCCTGTAAGAGGTGTGCGATGATTTCTTCCTGGTTATGCCGGAATTCCGCATAGCCAAATACGGATTCAAGTATGGTATGGGGTGTAGCGATGGTTATCATATTTTATATTCCGGTCTGCAAGATAAGATGACGTGGGCTGAGTTTAGAAAGCGTATTTATACTTATTTCTGTGTTATTTTCATCATTACGCTCTCGCTCCATACGCTATAAAAGAAAAGCTGTTCGGATAGGAACAGCTTCTTACGCAATTAATTTTTAGCGCACCGGGTGTTATGGCAATCAAAACATACTTGTGCAGAAAGTATCTCCCCGATAATAGGGCATACAACTTCAGCTTACACGATTTTCTTACTCATCTTTGATAAGCGAAAGGTTTTTCCCCGCCTTATGGTATCTGTACCTTCTGCCGGAAAATCTTCTACCTGTAATTCTATGCGGCGGGTAATATCATTGAGGGAAGATAATCGTTGTACCGTATACGGAATGGTGTCCAGTCCCGAAACAAATTTGAGTATATAGGTATAGATGCCGATAAGATTTCCGGCCAGTATGGTTGTACCCGGAACGGCATTGGTTACCAGCAGCGATATGCCAATTACCACCATCACCATTAATTCCATGATGCCAAAATTCCATGCCTCCTGGTCGCTGATGCGTATCTGCCAGTCGCGCAGATTATTAAAATGTTTGAAAATGGCTTTCTTATCTCCCGATGAAATAATATCTACCTGCTGTTCCAGTTCGTCATTTTTTAACCTGTTCAACCGCTTCATTCTTTTGCCATATATATAGCTGATGACCATTACAGGCAAAAGAATGGACAGGCACAATAATACCACGGAACGGTCATAGAAATATAAGAGGATAATGGACCCAACCAGATTGTACCCTGCTTCAACCACATATACCAGGTCAAACTCGAGAAAGTCAACAAATTCTTTTGCAAGTGTGGAGTGTGCACTTAGTTTGGAAACAGCCGACTGGTCTATTCTGCGCGAAAGAAATCTGGTAACCAGCGAGGTATAAATAGCCGAATAGGTACGCGTATCATAACGGTGTCTTAGTGTTCCTATCACCAGCCAGGCTAAATGCACGGCCGACAAAATAATCAACCCACGGTAACTGCCTTTGATAAGGCCATTAATAGCTTCGCCCAGGAAATAAGGACGCATTAATGCGCCCAGCATTTCCAGTGAAAACAATATATACGTCAGCACCAGTTGCGCCCGATGCTTATGCATTAACTTCCGTAAAATCTCGAATCTTGACATCGGTTTCCCCTTTCAATTTTGCATACCCCATTCATCCAGCAGTTGCTGCTGAAGCGGTATCTGAACATTTACATACAGTCTTTCTTTGCTTTTAATGGGAAGTAAGTAGGACTATCAAAATGGGGGAATGGTTTAAGACATTGTCTTATTTTCTCTTGCGGTAACTGAATTACCCGGTTTTCCTGTAATCAGGCCCTGGCAATTGGCTGCACCGCAGCGGCATTCGAAAGGCTCCATCCTGTCATCCAGAAAGGATGAATAGTCGAGGGTTAGTTCCTGCCCGGGTGTAATTGTCATGATGGCAATCACATTCAGCCCGTCGTAAACGGTATTGGGTTGGCAACTATGGTTTTGTGGAGCCCAGGCCGACGGATCATTATCCCAAAGCAAAAATACTTCATTACTTACGGGGTAAGCGTAGCGGCGGAAGATTTCTTTTTCGGTTTCGTTCCAGTTTTTTTCCACATACCGGCGGGTGATTAGGCGCTGAGATGTTCCTTCTCCATTGAATATCAATTCATTAGCTTGAATTATTTGGGTGGCATAGATTCCGTAGCCCGCAATGGCATTTCCCTTAATAGTATATTTTTTTTGTATGCGTTTGTGGCGGGCAATCCCTTCGGCAATGATATGTTGCAGAAAACCCGCCTGGCCAATACCGTCATAGTTAAGTATATAATCGGCAGAACCTTCATAGCCATCTTTATAAAAAACAGAACAGGTAAAGTTGATTTCAAGAAAAAATAATTCGCCATTTTCATTCATCCGAAAATCGAGCCGTGCATACCCTGCGCCATTAAATCCTTTAAATATGCGCTGGGCGGCATCACGTAATTGCTGTTCAATAACCGGATCATTGCAGGGAATATTTGCCTCTGGATGAAGCTCAGATGTTTTTAATGCATACGTCTTATATGAAAACCCCTGAGGAAAAATAAATTCTACCGGCTTAAAAGTGGTGGAAGTATGGCCATCTGAATTAGCCGCAATGAGAATGGTAAATTCACGTCCGGCAATGTATTCTTCTGCCAGTACCTGTTTATATTCAAGCTGTAAGCTGTTTACTTTGTCTGCCAGCTCTTTTTTATTATGCACCAGCGACTGTTCATCAATGCCTAAACTGTCGCCTGCTTTCGCGGGTTTTATAAACAATGGAAAACGAAGTTGCGTGGCGGCAACTTCAATATCTTCTTTTTTTTCAATCAATGTATAGGCCGGTGTGGCAACGCCTTCGCAATAAGCCACATACTTCATGAGTTCTTTGGTAGGATCATATAATAAAGTAGTGGGGCCACTGAAGGGTAAGGCCAAAAGTTCGAGGGTATAGATCACATCAATTGAAGGGACCTCCCATTCCAGGTAACCTTCGCAGAGGTTTAGAAAAATATCATAGCCCTCATGCTGCAAGGCTTTCAACTGTTTGTAGGTGGTAAGTTTATTAAGTGAAATATGGTGCACTTCTGCCCCGGGTAAAAAATGCGTAAGGTTGCGGGGCGGATCGTAATATTGGTAATCAACAGCGGTGGTTGAATAATCGGGTTGTAATACGCAGACTTTCATTTTATTTTTTTTCTCGAAACCCTTCCGGCAGACAAAGGCACAACAGGCGCCACAGGAGAATCTATTACTTTAACCGGCTGGTACATTCTTCGTCTGAATGCATCGTTAATAATTTCAATGATCAGTTCTGTGAATGATTGGCCGCTCATGCGCAATATAGCACCAATGGAGGTATAATCCTCATCTTCACTCAACCCGCATTGCGCATTTACTTCGAGTACATATAACTGACCTGTTTTCTGATCCATGCGAATATCGATACGTGTATAGCCGGTTCCTTTTACAGAGGTATAAGCATCCAGACTTATCTGTTTGATGGCTGTATGCAATGATTTTTCCGGAGAACGGTATTCATAAAAACTAGCGTCTTCGGGCATGGGTTCTTCTTCTTCATAGATCTCCCATAAACGGTCGAATGATAAAAATTTTTCTGTATCGGGTAACGAGTCATGAAACACTCTTTCTACCGGTTCGTACACTTTACATTGAGCGGGATGTTTGGCAGAGCCCACAATCAGTGTGGTAAATTCGGGACCGGTGATAAATTCTTCCGCCACAATACCATCAGCAGCCAGGTTCCATCCGCGGTAACCATCAAACATCTGCCGCACTTGTTCGTTCAGTTCTTCCTGTGTGCGCACTACATTTTTTATACCTACACCCATACTTCCCCCCGAAACAGCGGGTTTAACAATAATGGGTGAGCCTAATCTTTCAAAAATACCCTCGGTATTCTGTTCGCGGGAAATGATGGCTTCCCATTTTGCAGTGGGTACCCGGGCTTCGTCAAATGCACGCTTCATAGGTATTTTGGAAGTAGTAATTCGATAGAAGAAGGCATCTGATCCTGTATAAGTCAATCCATTTTCTTCCAATAATTGTACAACGGATATACCGGGTGTACCGTTTACTTCATCTCCATCGCATAAGTTGAAAACCAACGGCGAATGTGTACCGGATATTTTTTCTGCTACGATTGTTTCTATAATCTGCGCATAGTCTTTTAGGGTTACAGGTTGCCATTGCCAGGGAATGTTCAATTCAGCAAATGACTTTGTATACTCCGCAATGCTTTGTGAGAAATCGTAATAGTAATCAATATTGGCATCCTGGGTAACAAGATTTGGTGCCAGTACCCAAACCTTGAGCCTGTGTGCAGGTACCGCAGAAATAAAAGCAGAAGAGGCCATGTAATTTATTTCGCAGTTCGGTTTTGAATTTTTTGCTGGATGAAATTAGTTAGCCGGTATCGCATGGCTTCATCATCTGTTAAATGGGCTGCGCCCTGTATGCGTTGTAAACATTGGGTTGTACTGCAAAAGCAATCAAAAGGTTGTGCCATCTCCCATTCAGTAGATGGATAAAAAAACATAAGCTCATCTCCCGGCTGAATTGCCTGTAAAGCAATCAGCTGCATGGTAGTGGTATCAAAAAAAACATTCGGATTACAGCTGTGATTAATGTACTGCAGAAATTCCGGTTGAAGGGTCATGTGTTTGTCGTCACCGGTTTGCACGGTAAGATAGGAGGCGGTAGTAAATATTTTTTCGGCTGTAAAGTCGCTGATCACTTCTCCGGCATCAAAAAAAGCGGAAGCGTGAAGTGATTTTTCGCCATTATTGTTATTCTGCATAATGTCGGCAAAAACATGTTTGCTAATCATTTCATACGCGGATAAGATGGCTGGTATCATGCAAGTAGGAATATTAAAGATGTAATAAGTTTAAAATTCAATAAAATAAAGAAGCTTATTGAGTTTATGGCCATTTAATACTCCACATTTAACAGGTCACTTATTAACAGAATGATGTTACGGGTGATGTGTAATTTTAAGAAGAGTGTTGTTACACAATAATGGAAGAGAGCAACGGATGTATTAGTTGAAACAGACTTACTGTTTTTACGTAAGCCAGGTTATTATATAGAGGATACAAAACCCGTTTATCTATGTATGATTCATAGCCGGGTAAATATGCACGATCGTTTTTACAGGATTCTTTTTTTGGTTTTTAATCTGCTTCATTACTAAACCATACAATAATGTATGAAGGGTTTCTTTAGAAATGGAAACTGTGTGCGGAAGGTTCATTTTTTGGGCATCCCTTGTTAATAGCATGTGATACTAAATTAATAATAAAAATCATTAGACGTATACTTATACGTCAAAAAATATATTGGTTGCATTGACCTTGTTACCAGATGACTAACAAGGAAAAGATACTGGCCCGCTTTGCTTTACACCTTACCAGGCTCAGGCAGGAAAAAGGGTATAGTATCCGCCAGCTGGCCGCTGCCTCAGGACTAGAATACAGCCAGATTCAGCGGATCGAAAAAGGTAAGGTTAATTTTGCTTTTACCACGCTAATAGCGCTTGCCCAGGGTCTTGATCTTGAACTTCCTGCCCTGTTAGAAGAGTATAAAATTCCTAAAGGATAATTATTGCGTATTTCTTCTGTTGATTGTGAAATATTGATTTTCGCATAAGGGTATTTATAGCCGGCAATATAAAAACGCTGATTTTTCCCAGATAACAAATACCGTGTTTTAACGCTTGTGCAGACGCTTGAATGCAGCTTACTTTACATTACGCTTATGCATTTTAGAGAGTGATATAGCCGTGATATTTTTTTTAATACGCAGTACAAATACCTGTTGTACCCTGTTTGTTTTTTTAGATTTTGTGAAAGGATACCTATCTGTGTCTCCCCCGTGACATGCCAACGCCACTTAAAAATGTACTATATGGACAATAGAACCATTAAAGTAATTATCGCTGATGACCACGGTGTTTACCGGGCCGGGCTAAAGATGCTTTTATCGCAAATAAAAAATGTGGAATTAGTAGGTGAGGCGGTTAACGGGCAGGAGCTGGTGAGACGCAGTTCAGAACTGTCGCCGGATGTGATTCTTACAGATATCGGCATGCCTGTTATGGATGGTATTGCCGCCACCAAAGAGCTGGTAAGGCGCAAGACCGGCAGCAGGGTTATTGTGCTATCTGCACATGGCAGGGAAGAACCCATACTGCAGATGCTTGAGGCGGGCGCTTTGGGTTATCTTTTAAAAAGTGCCGACAGCGGTGAAATATCTGAAGCCATCTCTACGGTATACCATCATAAACCCTATTTCTGCCGCGAGATTACCGAAAGGCTTACCGCCATCGTTTCAAAAAATTACCAGTCGCCCGTTAAAGCAACCATATCCTTTACAGAAAGAGAAAAAGAAATCATGCAACTGATCTGCCATGAATATACCAGCAAGGAAATTGCCTATACACTTCATTTAAGTAAACGCACTGTTGAAGGGCACCGCACAAGAATTATGGATAAAATTGGCGCAAAAAGTATTGCGGGAATTATTACGTACTCGGTGGAGAAGGGAATTTATAAAAAGTAGGATGATTGGCTGTATTTCAAAAAGAGAGGGATAAAAAAAAGAGAAAAAGGAATTGGCCTTTTTTCTCTTTTTCTTTTCATATTTTTTTAGGGAACCCCTTCTTTAATAACCCCAGCTCTTCATCACTTTCAGATCTTCTCTTGCGCACTCCATGGGCGTTTTTCCCTGGTAAGATTCCTGTTCAATGATAAAATGTTTTGTTCCACCGGTTTTTTTACCTTGGTCTGTAACGGTTTTGGTATGGGCCACACCGGTACCAAGTATAGTGCTTTCATATCCCTCTGCCATTTCGCCTTTGGCGGTGGATTTAACTTCATCTTTAACATGCAGGGATACAAACCTGCCGGGATGTTTTTTTACGATGTCAAGCGCATCGGCACCGGTACCATATAAATTACCCATATCCAGTTGCTGAGCCACTAATGATGGATCGGTGCTGCTGAGAATGATATCATATATTTTTTCACCATTCAATGATTGGGTGAATTCGAAATTATGGTTATGATAGCCGAAACGCATACCTGATTTTTTGCAGAGCTCGCCGCTTTTATTGAACACCTCCATATAGCGTTTCATATCATCGTAGTTCTTGCGAAGACTTTCGTCAAGCCAGGGGCTGATTACCAATTCCTGGCCAACAGTGGCTGCATCTTCAACAGTGTATTTCCAGGCATCGTTAAAATCTTTCTTGGAAGCATCCCAATGGTCTTTGCCCATTACGGTATGTCCGCTGAGCATTTTCATACCATGCCCTTTTAATATTTTTTTGAACTCGGTGGCGTTGTACCCATAGAACTTCCTGTTTACATAATTAGCGTGTTCTACATACCGATAGCCAATGTCTGCCAGGGCCTTTAATGTACCCAGGGGATCTTTTTTCATATCCTCCCTAACAGAATACAATTGAATACCTGTTATGTGCCCGCGACCCGCAAAGGCTAATAATTGTTTAGACAAAAAAGAACTGCCGGCAAGAACTACTGCCGATTTTTGGATAAAGGATCTTCTCGATGTTTGCATGGTAAGTGGAGGTTTGATGAATAATGACAAGCTACTCGATTAATAAAAAATATATTGGGAGTTATTCTTTCGATACACGATCAAAAAATTCTTTTTGCAGGGAAAGCGTTTTATCATCGGCCTTGATGACTTTCAACGCTTTTACCAGCGCATCAATCCGGCTTTCTGTAAGAGCCTGCCCAAGTTCTTTGGTAGCTTTTGCTCCTTCCCCCGCATAATGATTGGGAAAGCCTGCATACCACCAAATGGCAGTGTATACATCCCGCGGTAAAGATAGCCTTTGCTGGTTGGCGCCTGATTCAGCAGTGGCTTTATCCATTTTTACCAATTCGGGCCGGAGGTATAATAAACTCGATGTTTCATTTTCACCGGCGTGCATATCTCCCGCTGGGTCTGAGGTATGTAATTGTTTTTTTTTCTCTTCCAATACAGGGTCCGTAACGGGATCGAAAAAATAGACCGCATAGTTTCTTCTTTTTTCCAGTTGCGCCTGTATGAAATATCGGATCAGTTGCGGGTTGCCACCATGGCCGTTAACAATAACGATTCGTTTAAAACCATTACGGCCAATCTCTTCACAGGTGGCATCGAGCATATCCCAAACCAACCGGCTGGGTAAAGAAAAAGTGCCGGGCTGATGCCGCGCTTCGTTTATCTGTCCATAAAAATAATCAGGGAATACTACCGCATATTCTTTTCTGGTAGCGCGTGCCGACCATTCGCGAACATGAATGAGGTCTGAGCCGATCGGCGCATGGGGACCATGTTTCTCTAAAATACCAATAGGCAGAATGCAGGTATAATTTGATTTTTTGAGTGCAGCGGGCCAGTCGCCTGCAGTTAACTCATCCCACCGGGCCGGAATATCCTGGGCCACTGCGCTAACACTGGATAATAAAAAAAGATAAAGAAGTCTCATCTGGCAATCTTTCGTTGTTACATAAAAGAGTTGTGAATATAAGAAATATATCAAAATGAAATAGCCGTCTACCGCTTTTCTTAACTGTTACAGCATTTTGTACTACGCAAGGTTCTCTGCATGGATTAAAAATACTTTTACCTTGCAGCTATGAAGACCGCTACTGTTCATGAATTAAAACAAGAGCTACAGTCGGTTGCCCCAGGCCGGCTACTGGAACTTTGTCTGCGGCTGGCAAAATTTAAAAAAGAGAATAAAGAGTTACTTACTTATCTTTTATTTGAATCGCATAACGAAGAGGAATATGTTACCAGCGTGAAACTATTAATAGATGAAGGTTTTGCAGAACTCGGCAGTACAAATTTATACCTCACCAAAAAAAGCCTTCGCAAAATTTTGCGCGTTACCAACAAATATATACGGTACACGGGCTCTAAGCAGGTTGAAGCCACGCTGCTTATTTATTTTTCTGCAAAATTAAAAAGCTCCCGTATTCCGTTTCAGAAAAGCACGGTACTTACTAATTTATACCAACAGCAATTAAAAAAAATTGAGGCTGCTGTTCAGACATTGCATGAAGATCTTCAATATGATTATCAGAAAGAGGTAGATGCGTTACAGCTGGATGAGAAGGAAGGATCATTCATTTTAAAAATATTCAGAAAAAAACGCTGAGAGAGATGGCATACAAAGGCAATACACTAGAGATACTCCCGAATGCACATGAAATTTTATCGCTCTTCATCAAAGTACAGCTTATAAAAATGTTTGCCGGTTTTTTCATCATAGCCTTTTTCTATCAGGTCTTTACGGCCATGTATATACACGTGAAAGTTCTTATCTAATTTTAATACGTTTTTAAAAAAACGTTCCTGTTTTTTTACAGCTGATAAATGAATTTCGAATTCATTTTCAATATTTACCTGTTTGGCCGACTCATAGGTTTGCTTGTATTGCGTAAAGTTTTCTATTACTTCCGGATGATGCAATACTTCTTCCGCAAATTCATGCAGCTTAAACTCATCACGCGTTTTGAAATAATCCATACTGCGGTTCAGCATATCAATCTGGTCACTCCTGGTTACGTCAAATTTTTCAGACAGTTCATTACTTATGAATAATTTGCACATACCCATTGCCGAATGCGTAGAGTGGTAACTGTTTTCATTTCTGGCTACCTGTAAAAAATCATTTACCCAGTATTGGGCATCCTGTTGCTTATTGGTATTGTCTACCACACAAACCACATATCCGTCCTGCCTGTTTTCTTTATATATCAGGCATCCCTTATCTAATTTATTAATATCAACCCCCTCCTCTGCAATCACTTCCCAGCTTGCGCCATGCGGAAATACTTTGAGAAAGGTTTCCTTGCTTTCACTTTTAAAAATGCCAACCGCTTCTGTATAGGATGTTCCAAATGGAACGTTTTTAAAATACACCACATACAATTCGCCTTCTTTTACCCGGGCATGCACACTCTTGCTGTACAGGAACTGTGCTATCAGCGTACTTTGTGCGGTAAAACTTTCGGCATCATCAAAAATCCGAGTAACATACTGATACACTTCATTCATATCCATATCGCTGATATGGGTAAAATGATATTGTGCATATTCATTAAAAGGGCCGAGAAAATACTTAGCAAGCAGTTTGCGAACAATCTCATCATTGAGGGTTAAGGGGTTGGCGGATAATTTTAACGATTCGCCACGGGAGGGGTTGCCTATTTTATGAATAATTACTTTTTCCAGTTGTACGCTATCAATCCCTGTCATAGTTTGCGAAGATAGTAAGCCCCAAACGAGTATAAGGTTTGGTATTATGTGTTTTTTAAGGCACGGTTTTATATGAAAATTTTCGGTAATACAAAGCAAAATTCTTTTTTCGACCATAAATAACGACCTTTACAGCGTCTGACGGTTTGCAATGTCCGGCAAATACACAACTAACCCCATAAACACACCCTTGCATGTATACACAGATCTGGAACAAATACCTTCCGATTATAAAGATTTTATTAAAGCGGACCGTAAATGGAGACCAGGTACTGGATCTTAACCGTATTGATTTTGAAAGAGCGGGAAGTGGCCGGAAAGCAGGTTATAAATTTTCGATAGAATTTACCAGGGGCAGGGTGGCCAATATTATCAGCGGCTCACAATTAGCGTCAGACCTCGCAGCGGCTATGCTGGAAGACGCCAATATAAAAGCATTATTAATTCCTAACGAGTATATCGTATCGCTGAATACCAAGTTTCAGTTATTACTGAAGAATGTTACACCAAAAGAAACAGAAGAAACCGGTGCTGACGATTCATCAGAAGAAAGCACTGAGAATTAAGTTTTTTACCTGATTATTTTGCGCGATTTCAGATCAAACTTTTGTCCCTTACCCAGAAAATAGAAAGGACCTGACGAACTATTTTGTTCACGCGGACCTTTGGATTGACCATTAATCTGGTCAAAATCATAAATGGCCACGTACGAGTTTCCGATTACCTGGAAGCTATCTTTCTGTACAACAATGGCCGTACTTTCATCTAAGCCAATTCCCAGCAGCGCAGGATGTGTTTTTATTACTTCCACCAAATCAAAGATGCGGTTGCGGCGCAGATGGTGCTGGTCGATGGTTACATTGTGTATAAAATCCAGCCCTTCTGTATGATCGCCGATCATAATGGTGTTCCCTTTTGTATCACCTCTTACCATAAATGAACCCTGTATGGTAGCGCCAGCAGAGGTGCCGGCAATAACACCACCACGATTAAGTACATTGGTAAATTCTTTTTGTGTACGCGTATGCAGGTAAGCATCGGCTAATTTCCATTGTCTTCCTCCGCGAAACCAGATGCCGGTTGCTTTTGTAAGGGGCTCAACAAATGCTGCTGTATTGGCCATTTGCGGATCACGGGTATGCAGAAAGCTAATTTGTTGCACGCCTGCTTTTTGCAGTGCCTCTTTTTCAGCAGACAATCCTTTACTGATGGAAGAATCATCATCAGCTGTGGTTACAATAATGATCCTGGCATTAGCTGCGCCACCCGCCAGCTCTATAAATTTAGCCCATATATCAGCGCCCACATTGCCTCCGCCTATAATGATTAACGATCCCTTATCCGGGCCAACCACGCTTTGCGCGAAACAGGTTGCGCTGAAAAAAAAACTGAGAAAGAGAAAGATCGTTCGGATATTCATGTTGAATGTTTTGATAAATATAATCAGATTTGGATTGAGAGAGAAGGGTAC